>CAZCON010000099.1:0-6024 GCA_964500085.1 uncultured Lachnospiraceae bacterium | reverse complement strand
GTGTCAGCGTCACCTCCAGCAGGTTCAGACATACCACCATCAGCCCTACATAAATACAAAGTGCCAAATCTGCCGCAAGACCCGGAATCCGGTAACGGACTGCCATAAAAATCAGGACAAGCGCAATTCCGATGAATGCAGCAAAAAGGCTGGTGGTGATTGCTTCCGCTCCAAGGCTTGCGCCCACAACATTTGAGCGAAGCTCCTTCAGCTCTAAAGGAAGAGAACCAACACGAATGGTGGTCGCAAGATTTCCTGCTGTTTCTGCCGTAAAGTTCCCTGTAATCTGCGCCTTTCCCTCTGTCAGAGGCTCCTGTACCATCGGTGCGCTAATAACCTCCCCATCGTACACAATGGCAATTGCTTCCCCCACGTGTGCCGTGGTTGCCGTGGCAAATTTTGCCCTTCCGGTATCATTTAAGGTCAGGGATACCACATTCTTTGACAAACCGTACTCCTGGTACCACCCTGCCTCAGCTCCTGCGATATCCGTACCATCCAGAATAATGTCTCCGGCTTCCCTGATTTCTTCTATGGTTTTTGTCAGGACATATTTGTATTCTCCCGTTTCCTCATTGTACTCCGTAAGCTCTATATTGTCTGTTCCAAGTAAAAAATAAATTTCTCCCATGCGTCCCAGCTCCTTTAAGGTAGCCTCTGCATCGGTAGCCCCCGGAATGTCAACATTGATGCGGTTATCGCCCTCGCGGTAAACATCCGCCTCTGTCTGACCGCTGTCATCTACACGCTTTCTAAGCTTATACACCGTGTCATTTATCTCCTCATCCGTCGGATTTTCCTTCACGGTTTCATAAGTAATACTGACACCTCCCGCAAGGTCAAGTCCCAGACGGATGCCCTCCGCACTTCCCTTTTTCTTTTTTCCGACACCGCACAGGGCAACAAAAATAATCGCTCCTCCCGCTGCCAGTACCAGCAATAATTTTAACATACCTTTTACTTTGTGGTTCATAACTCTACCTCTTTCCGTATATCCTTTTCTTAAAAAATAAAATACCCTTATCTTTCAGTATAGCATATCCACCCACTGAAAAAAAGACTTTTTTCTTTTTTTGCTTGCACTTTTTGGAAAAATATTATAAAATGGTTTTGAAAACCAGATGAGAATTATTTCCAAACTACATTACATTGTTTGAAGTAAGGAGGATTTTATGAAGTATATTATTTCCACAGATTCCACTGCCGATTTGCCGGATTCCTATGTCGCAGAACACGGACTGGCAATCCAGTTTCTTTCTTATACCTTTGGTGACACCACCTACGGTGCAGGCAACCAGATGGAGCCACACGCCTTTTATGACTTGATGCGTAAGGGTGAAATGCCGACTACCAACGCCTGCATTCCGGAGGAGGTAAAAAACAGCTTTGAAGCCATCCTCAAGGAAGGCTACGACATTCTTCACATCGGCTTTTCCTCTGCTCTCAGCGGAAGCTTCAATAACGCGCGTCTTGCAGCAGAGGAGCTGGCACCGCTGTACCCGGAGCGCCGGATTCTTCTGGTCGATTCCTTATGTGCCTCACTCGGTCAGGGTCTTTTGATACACAAGGCTGTTATGATGAAGGAACAGGGAGCCTCCATTGACGAGGTCTATGACTGGGTGGAAAAGAACAAGCTTCACCTGTGTCACCAGTTTACGGTAGATGATTTGTTTCATCTGCACCGTGGCGGTCGTGTTTCCAAGGCAACTGCCGTTCTTGGCACCATCATCAACATAAAGCCGGTTCTCCATGTAGACGATGAAGGTCACCTGACCTCCGTTTGCAATGTGCGTGGTCGAAAGAAAGCATTACTAAAGCTGGTGGAGCAGATGGGGAAGCAGATGCAGGGCTATGATAATGACATTATCTTTATCAGTCACGGCGACTTTCCTGACGATGCCCAATTCGTAGCAGACCAGATTCAGGCGCAGTTCGGCATCACAAACTTCCTGATTAACCATGTCTGCCCGACCATCGGTTCCCATTCCGGGCCGGGTACGGTAGCTGTTTTCCATTTTGGGGAAAAACGCTAACCGTCTCTAGTCTCAGCGGCACCGCCAAAAGACAGTTTCTTAAAACACAGTTCACAAAGGGTCCGGTACAACCAAGCTGACGCAGCTCGGTGTGCCGGACCCTTTCTAATACAAAAAGCACTCATTTGGTGCCACATTCCTTCGGAGTCTCAACTGCCTGTGCAAGAACCCGCTCGTAGGAATAGCCTGTATCGCTCTGTAATGGAGCCCTCCGCAGTTCAAAATACTGAACTGCATTTTTCTTTAAATGGAATAACAATTTCACCCTGCCCTCCGTACTGTCCATACGTTCTGTTGTTACAAGCGGCTTTGCCGCCTCCCTTAGCAGTGCGACCGTCTCCTTCGCCGGATGCGCCGGTTCTCCCAAATCATGCCATATCTTTAACGGATTACAGCACTCCTCATCCACAAGCTTGTTCAGCAGACAGTAAGCTCCCTGTTCTGCCGGAAGCTCTATCGTAAGCGTGAGCTCCTCTCCGGTATTTCTGCCGTCTGCATTCCAAACAACACCGCGGTAGCCGCCTTTATCCGCTTTTACTACTACCGCTTCTGCAGAACGCAATACACACTCACCCTTTAATTTTTTAAAAAATGCAAAGGTATAAAAGGTCGGTTTCGGAATCTGACCATTTGCCAGCAAACCAAAGCCGCCGGAAAACGGCGTAAATGCCACACCGCTCTCTTCAAACACATCGCCAAAGGTCCAGTAGGAATAGGAGGTATGCTTATCTCCCAGTCTGGACAGCATATGCGCCACATAAGCGGCATTCAGATTTGTATCATGAATCGGGCACTCCGGAATATAGGAGGTATTAAATTCCGTAATATGAATCTCCATTCCCCGAAACTCCGGAAAGCTGTCAATCATTTCCCTGGAACGTTCCAGCTCGCCGAACGCATACTCCGGCTCATGCAGCGTAATGTAACCGTAATGTCCGTCCCGTTCCGGTAAATGGCTGGTATAATGATGTCTTGTGATAAAATCCAGCGGTGCATGGCTCTCCCTCACAAATTCCAGAAACGCCTGCAGCCAGCGTGCATCCTCCACACCGCAGATTGCAGGACCGCCCACGCGGAAGCCGGCATCCACGCCCTTGACCGCTTCAGAGGTTACCTGATACAGTTTAAAATACTCCTGCATATCAGCATCCATCCAAAAGCTGCACAGATTCGGCTCATTCCAGATTTCAACCGGCCAGCAGAGAACCTCTTCTCTTCCATAACGTTCTATCAGATGGCGCAGGGTGCTCTGCACTAGCGCAATCCATCCGGAATAATCCCTCGGCGGCGTTACATTTCCCTCCCAGTAAAACACAGTCTGCTCACCGGAGGCCAGCTTCTTCGGCATAAAACCAAGCTCCAGAAACGGTCGGATATGAAGCTCCTGATACATATCCATCACACGGTCAAGATATGTAAAATTGTACTCCGTGTGCATTTTTCCTTCTCCGTCCTGATAGGTCTGATAAATTGCCATATCATCGCAGAACAGCCCATGTCCGCGGATATAAGAAAAACCAATGTTTTCCTGCACATACTTCAGCTGCTCATAATATTCCCTTTGCAGTGCCAGACCCATGCGTCCGGTTCCGATGCAATAGTCCGCCGCATTATGAAACGGCACTGTACTGCTCTCATTTACCTGATACTCTTTTTTCATATGGCTCTCCTTCCGACTCTAAACATTTCTTACTCTATGATATACCCAAAGCCGAGAATTGTAAAGCTTTTTGCAGCATCCTCTTCCTTCATCGAAATTTCTACCTCATGCTCTGCCGCCTTTTCACTGCTGTAGACGATATATGCGGTACAGTGATTCCAGCCGACCTCCAGAGGATCAATAACGCGGGTCACTTTTTTATCGACTCTGACCTCCGCCTTACCAAACTTCCGGCTATCCGTATCCTTATATACAATCAGCAAATCTTTACAATACAGGCGAAGCAAAAAAGCCTCTCCCTCCATTTGCTCCGGCTTCTTCCAGTTATCCGGAAATTCCGGCGTTCCCTGTGCGTCACTGTCCCTTTCCACATATTGCAGCATCGTATCCTTCTCACTAAAGCAGCCGCAGCAAAGCTCCTTTACCGCTGCATGCTCCTTATAATTACTCCGGTCAAAGGCCAGAAGCCTCCGATAGGTTTCTCCGAACACCGGCTCCTTCATCAAAGGCTCTTCCATTTCCGGAGCAGCCTCCCCTGCCACTTTCCAGAAATAATCGATGCAGTCTGCCATAATGCGGTGTCCATCATTGCTCGGATGAAACAGGTCGTAAAAAAACTGCCGCTTTGTAATCACCGGTTTCTCCTCCGAGAACTGCGGAGTCACCGCATTCTTAATGCTAATCATCGGAAGTGAGAAACGCTCTCCGACCGGAATCATACGTTCCTGTAAATTATAATCGCTCATGAATACTGCAAACAGCAGTATCACGGCAGGACTTCCCGGTCCGTCCATTGCCATACGCACAAGGCTCTCATAGCAAATGCCGTCCGTTTCATCTCCCCCGTCATTTACCGCATATTCAATAAAAACAATATCCGGCTCCACCTCTCCCCGACGCAGCACATCCATCTCATACCGAGTCAGTCCAAGCTCCGAGCAGGTGCCGCCGGCTCCTGCCTTTACCAGATGTATTTTCTCTTCATTTCCTTTTGCAAAACGCTTTTTAAATGCCTCATACGACTTGTACGCAAAGGACTCTGTGTGAATCGGCTTTGCACCGGCACCCTGCGTAATAGAACCGCCGATATAGGCAAGGACCACATCCTCCCCGCTCCTTGCTTTTTTAATGGCACGCTGCAGACGATACAGGCTTCCGGTTTGCACAAGTGAGCGTGAAATCATGGTGCGATACGCCGGAGAATCAAACTCCACCGGCGGGTCTAACGTCATTTCCGGTGCTGTATATCCGTCATTCAGATAAAAGCAAACCGTCATTTTCGCAGTTTCATGTGATGGAAATGTCGTCACAAACGAACCCAGCTCTCCGTCATTTTCCCGTTCCGGATAATCTGCCACGGCAAGCTTTACCTCTTCGCCGTTGCACGGTACTTTTCCGCAATAGCAGGTGGTCTCCACCCCCTGTACTTTAGGAAGAATATTGAGTGAAAACTCCACCCACTCCTTCTGCATTTCCTTTCCTGTGGCAAGCACGGTAACTCCTATCGTATGTACCACCTTACGGAACCCTGCGCTCTCCGTCACTGCGTCTGTAATCTCCTTTGGTACACTGTCGCAAAGCACATTGATTTTTTGTGCAATTCGTCCATTCAGATAACAAATATCCTGAAATTTTCCGTTTCCCCGCGGGCTTCCCTCAATCATGGAATCCGCCATTACATACACTGCCGGTCGCTTTGCTACCGGATCCTTCGGTGCTTTTGGTCCTCTCATGCCTTATTCCTGCCTTTCCGCACTTTTCTCTTTGCTACTCCGTTGTCCTGTTTTTATATGCAATTTCCAGCATGCTCCTCACTGAATCAAAGGCCGGCTTCGGCTGAAAATTAGTATCAAACAAACGGGAGGTTGCCGTATCATTGTCATAAAACACATATCCATCCATAAGGCCAAACAGCGTCACTGCCGTAATATCAGCCGGTCCTCCGCCTTCCGTGTCAAGCGTACTCAGCATATAGAAAATCGAAGCATACCGTTTTGCCTGACGCTCCAGATTTTCCGCAGACAAATCCTCCGGACTGATGCTTAATTCTGTTATCTGAATCTCCAGGCCAAGCTCTGCATAACGCTTGATTCTCATTTCCAGCGTTGCCACCGTGGGATTTGTCAGCCCCCAGTATGCCTGCAGTCCGATGCCGTCAATCAGTCCCTCCTCTGCCAGTGCCTTGCACAGCTGATAGATATCTTCACTTTTTACCGTATCGTAGGTATTATAATCGTTGTAGAAAAGCGACACATCCTCGTCTGCATACTTTCTCGCAATCCGGAATGCCTGTTCCACATAATCCTCTCCAATAATATGATACCACAAATT
>CAZCON010000098.1:0-6040 GCA_964500085.1 uncultured Lachnospiraceae bacterium | reverse complement strand
ACCTTCTGCGGCATCTTAGGTATACGCATCCTCTTTCTCCTTTTTTTGAAAACGGCAACCGTTTTCGCTTTCAACGCCCCATTTTTCCGGGTCTTCCTTTCAGGTTACAGATTCTGCGCCTTTTATTTTCACGCTTTTTCCTGTGCCGTAATGCTTAACGCAAGCTCACTAAGCTGCTTATCATCTACTGCATTCGGTGCGTCCGTCATCAGACAGGACGCGTCCTTTACCTTCGGGAATGCAATCACATCGCGGATGGAATCCACCTTTGCCATCAGCATTACCAGACGATCCAGACCGTATGCAAGACCTGCATGCGGCGGAACACCATACTTAAACGCATTTAATAAAAAGCCGAATCTTTCGTAGGCTGCCTCTTTCGTAAAGCCTAACTTTTCAAACATCTTTTCCTGTATGTCATTCTGGAAAATACGGACAGAACCGCCACCGATTTCTGTGCCGTTTAATACAATATCATATGCCTTTGCACGTACCTTTCCCGGATCGGTGTCAAGCAGCGCGATATCCTCCTCCATCGGCATGGTAAACGGATGGTGCATAGCGACATAACGGCCTTCCTCCTCAGAATACTCTAAAAGTGGGAACTCCGTTACCCACAGGAAATTATACTGCCCCTTGTCTAAAAGCTCCATCTGCTTTGCAAGCTCCAGACGAAGCGCGCCAAGCACATCATAAACAACCTTATTTTTGTCTGCGGCAAATAAGAGTAAATCCCCCGGTTCACCGCCCATGGCAGCCACCAGTGTCTTTAACTCCCCTTCTGTCATAAACTTTGCAAAGGAAGACTTAAAGCTTCCGTCCGCCTCTACTGCAAGGTATGCAAGTCCCTTTGCGCCGTAGCCCTTTGCAAACTCTGTCAAAGCGTCTATCTTCTTACGCGGCATGCCTGCCTGTCCCTTTGCGTTGATACCGCGCACCGAGCCACCCTGCTCTAGCGCTCCGGTAAATACGCCAAAGCCACAGCCCCTTACTACATCGGAAACATCGGTAAGCTCCATGCCAAAACGGGTATCCGGCTTATCCGAGCCAAAACGGTCCATTGCCTCCTGCCAGGTCATTCTCTGAATCGGAAGCGGCACCTCTACGTTTAACACTTCCTTAAAAAGCTTATGCAAAAGGCGCTCATTGACATCTAACACATCCTCAATATCTACAAAGGAAAGCTCCATATCAATCTGTGTAAATTCCGGCTGACGGTCTGCTCTTAAGTCCTCGTCGCGGAAACACTTGACAATCTGGAAATAACGGTCGTAGCCCGAACACATCAACAGCTGCTTAAAAAGCTGCGGAGACTGCGGCAGCGCATAGAAATTGCCCGGATGTACACGGCTCGGTACAAGGTAATCTCTTGCACCCTCCGGGGTACTCTTCGTCAGCATCGGTGTCTCAATCTCAAGGAAGCCCTCGTCCGCAAGGAACTGTCTTGTAAGCGTAGCAACCTTGCTCCGCATCATCAGATTTCTCTGTAAATCCGGACGGCGAAGGTCGATATAGCGATACTTTAACCGAAGCTCATCCTTCGTCTTGGAATCCTCCTCTACCGGGAATGGCGGCACCTCTGCCTCAGAAAGAATCCGAAGCTCTTTTGCACGTACCTCAATATCACCGGTTGCCAGATTTTCATTTGCTGCACCGGAACGCTTTACGACTTCACCTACCACTGCAATTACAAATTCACTGCGAAGCTTCTCTGCCTTTGCAAAATGCTCACTTCCACAGGTATCCTCTTCAAAAATAATCTGTAACAAACCGGAACGGTCGCGCAAATCCAGAAAAATAATGCCACCTTTATTACGGCTCTTCTGCACCCAGCCCATCACGGTCACGGTTTCTCCGATATTGCGGCTGCTTACCTCTGTACATCTGTGGCTTCTCTTTAAGCCGGACATAGACTCTGCCATTGTAATCTCCTCCTTGTCCCGCTGGGACTTTATAATTTTAAGGAATCTTCAAACTTCCTTTCATCTTACACCATTTTAAGCTCCGTGTAAATAGCGTTTTTTCTGATTTGAAAAAGAAGCATACTCTCTAATTTCATCAAACGCTTCCGAATGATAGACCTTCATAAACTCCAAAAAAATTCCCATATCCAGGTCCTTTGCATCCTCAATCATCAATTCAAGTGCCGTATCAAACTCAAATGCTTTACGATACGGCCGCTCTGAAATCAGTGCACAGAACATATCACACACCTTCAGCACTCTTGCGGAAAGCGGAATCTTCGTTCCTGCAAGATTATCCGGATAACCAGAGCCGTCATAATTTTCATGGTGATGGTAAACTGCCTGTATAATGGCCTCCGGATATTCGCAGATTTCCAACAAATTTTTTCCGTTCTCTGCATGCATCCGCATATAGTGCATCTCATCTACATGCATGGCTGTTTTATCACGACCATACAGGAACTGACCGAGCTGTAGCTTTCCAATGTCGTGCAGTCCCGCTGCCGTCAGCAGCTGTTCCTTAAATTCCTCTGCAAGTCCAAGCGCATCACACAACAGCCTCACCGTTTTCGTTACAAGCACACCATGATCAATGGCATCCTCCAAATCCTCTTTCACTACCGCCTCAATTCCGGTGCGCCGATATATTTCCAGTATGTTCTGATACACTCGTTCGTAATCATCTGTACCACTGTACATCGCATCCTCCCCTTTTTCTGTTAATAAAGTCCTTTGTATTGTAAAAAGAAAGCACGCTTACGCTCAATCATCTCGTCCGTCCGTTCCAGATAATCCTTTAAGCTCTTTACATTTTCCGACCGTTCGATTCGTTCACCGCCGGATAAAACCAGCTTTGTAGCGCCTCCTGCCCCCAGTGCAAGAATGGAATGCTTCTCCTCCATAATCAAAATATTATAAAGCCCTTCGGCACCCTTTTTTGCATAGCCGACATTTTCCAAATTTTCCTCCATATTCTTCTGCCGGTACAGATAATACGGAGCATAGCCATGTTCCTTTGCGAAACGCACCGATGCGTCTAACATCTGCTGTACCTGCACTGCTCCCTTTCCCTGATACTGCTCCCGCTCAATATTTAAACGTGCCGCTCTTTTTAATGCCAGTGTATGTACCGTCACACTGTCCGGTGAAAGCTCCCCGATACAGCGAAGCGTTTCCTCTACATCCTCGGCATTTTCACCGGTCAGACCAAGAATCAGATCCATATTGATATTAGTAAAGCCAATGCTCCGTGCCAGTGCATAGGCTTCCTCAACCTGCTTTACCGTATGGCGTCTGCCGATAACCTCCAGCGTCTTTTGATTCATTGTCTGCGGGTTAATGGAAATCCGCGTAATTCCTTCCTCATACAGCATTTGCAGCTTCTCTTCCGTAATGGTGTCCGGACGGCCTGCCTCCACCGTCCACTCTGCCGCCTGCTCCGTCGGGAAATAGGCCTTCACCATACGAATCACCTCACGCAGCTCCTGTGCCGATAATGCCGTCGGAGTTCCTCCGCCAAAATAAATCGTTGCCAGCCGTTTTTCGGAAAGCAGCTCCGCGCTTGCCACGATTTCTTTCTTTAGAGCCTCCACATAAGCACCGGTCTGATGTCCGAATTTTTCTAACGGATAGGAAGTAAAGGAACAGTACAGACAGGTCGTAGGACAAAACGGAATGCCAAGATAAAGACTGTAGCTGTGTTTATAATCCAACGCAGATAACAATTCCTTTTCCCTGCCTGCTACCGCAAGGCTCAGCTTTCTTTTCTCTCCGGAGCAATAATATTCCCTTTGCAAAAAAGCATCAATAGAGGACGGGCTTTCTCCTGCCTCCAGACGCTCCAACACCTGTTTCACCGGACGTACTCCGGTTAAGGTCCCCCATGGAAGTTCTTTCCCCGTTTCTGCAGAAAGCAGCCGGTAAACCGCACGTTTTACTTCATCACGGTAACGCTTCCGTTCTGCAAGAGGCACCGCCTGCTGCTCCTTTCTGACCGCTACGGCTCTGTCGCCATTCCGGTACAGCGAAAGTAAAAAGCCATCCTCTCTCCATTCTCCAATAAGAAGATAACGCCAATCCCACTCTGCACTTTCCTCATAAGCAACCACAAGCTCTTCCTTTGCAAAAAAAGACTTTATTAACGGGCGCACATCCTGTTCAAATGCATCACTCGTCAGCTGTAATCGAATCATACTATTTTGTCCTTCCGTCCTGTGAAATACCCGTTGCGGGAACATACGGATTTTCCCGCTTTTCCGAGCCGATATCCGTCTCCTCTCCATGCCCTGCATACACAATTGTTTCTTCCGGGAGAGAATATAATTTTTCACGAATGGAACGGACAATCATTCCCATGCAGCCCCCCGGAAAGCCGGTATTTCCAACGCACCGATAAAACAAGGTATCTCCTGAAAACAGCACGCCCTCCTCCGGAAGATAATAACAGCAGCCACCGGGTGTATGTCCCGGCGTATGGAGAAGTCTTATATTTACTCCGGCACAGGAAAACTCATCCCCGTCATGAAGCGGCTTCACCCCCTCCAATACATAGGTGTGCCGCATAAAACGACTGGTTAAATTCTGCACCGGATCTGCTAAAACTGCCAGCTCCTCTGCATGACAATATGCGGATACACCATATTCCTCACGAATCCGCTCTACTGCCAGCATATGATCTAAATGCCCATGGGTAAGATAAATTGCCCTGAGGATGACCTCCTTTTCCTTAAGCCACGCAAGTATCCTCTCTTCATGATCTCCCGGATCAATCAGGAAGCCTTCTTTGGTTTCCTCGTTTACAACAAGATAACAGTTCGTTGCAAACACACTGACCCGGATTCTGTCAATCCTGTTCATAATCTGCTCCTTTAACCGGTAGTACGTACCACATCAAGCACACTCTCAATACCTCCGATTTTTGTAATCAGGTACTGGAGCTGTTCCTTGCCCTTAATCTGGAAGCCTACCGTAATCGTTGCCGTTCCCTGCTTACTTGTGCGGGAATTTAACGATGCAATATCTATTTTATTTTCCGTAAACAATTTTGAAATATCAAGCAGAACACCGCTTCTGTTATTCGCATAAATCGTAATCTCGGCAAAATAGCTTTCGGAAACCCTTGCATCCTCCGGAAAACTCCACTCTGCCGAAATCATACGCAGCCTGTCCTCCTCCGAAGCATTGATAATATTGATACAATCGGTACGGTGTACGGACACCCCTCTGCCCCTTGTCACAAAACCAATAATTTCATCTCCCGGCACAGGGGAACAGCACTTGGAAAGGTGCACAGCCACATCGTCCAGACCCTGCACCACAATACCCGCCTTGCCCTTTGGCACTACCGGCTTTGCTTCCTTCGCGCTTCCTACCGTCTCCAGCAGCGTTTCATCCGTTACTTCACGCTTCTTCTTTTTATTATACTCCTCCTGCAGCCGGTTAACTATCTGCCCCTCCTTCAGAGCACCATGCCCCACAGCCGCAAGCACCGAATCCCAGTCACGGAAGCCGTACTTTCTCATACAGACCTCCAGAAACTCCGGCTTGGACAGCTCCGCAAAGGTAATCCCCTTTGCCTTACAGTAAGCAAGAAGCAGTTCCTTTCCGCGAACAATGTTATCCTCTTTTAATTCATTCTTAAACCATTGATTGATTTTATTTTTTGCCTGTGTGCTCTTCACAATGGAAAGCCAGTCACGGCTTGGTCCCTTCGTATTCTGGGAGGTAATAATCTCTATTCTGTCACCGTTTTGCAGCTGATATTCAATCGGCACCAGCTTACCGTTGACTCTTGCCCCTACCATTTTATTTCCCACCGCACTGTGAATTGCATAAGCAAAGTCCACCGGGCAGGAACCGGTCGGAAGATTTTTCACATCCCCCGTCGGCGTAAAACAGTAAATACGGTCGGAAAATAAATCAAGGTCATCCTTAATCGAGCTTAAAAACTCCTTACTGTCCGACATTTCCTGCTGCCACTCCAGAATCTGACGAAGCCATGCAAGCTTCTCCTCTTCCGTATCAGAGGTTTTGATTCCGCTTTGGCTCTGTCTCTTATACACATCTGACGCTGCCGA
>CAZCON010000097.1:0-6080 GCA_964500085.1 uncultured Lachnospiraceae bacterium | reverse complement strand
AATACCCGGAAGCGAGGCAAATTCTTCAATCAATTTACTGATTTGACTGCTGTAATAATCCATTAGAACGGAAAACCTCCACCAAGGCCGCCAAGACCGCCGGCAATCGATCCCATTGCCGCGGAGGACTCCTCCTCCATCTTACGAAGAGCCTCATTGGTTGCCGCTACGATTAAATCCTCCAGCATCTCTACATCATCCGGATCCACCACTTCCGGAGACAGTTTCACCGAAACCACTTCCTTCTTTCCGGAAACCTTAACGGTAACCGCTCCGCCGCCTGCGGTTGCCTCCCACTCCTTTGCCTCAATTTCAGCCTGTTTTTCCTCCATCTGGCGCTGCATCTTCTGTGCCTGTTTCATCAGATTATTCATATTTCCCGGCATTGCGCCCCCCGGAAATCCACCTCTTTTTGCCATGCTTGATTTCTCCTTTCATTTCCTGCTTAATCTACATATTCAATCGTTACCTTATCCTTCAATGCGGAAAGGTCCGGATATGCCGCCATCGTTCCCCTGCCCTTTTGTGCAAGCTCAACAACAATCTCTACCTGTTTCCCGGTCTGTCTTGCAATCAGCTCACAAAGTGTCTCTAAATGTGCTCCGCTCTCCATAGCAGACTTGTCAAACTCGTCCTGATACACCAGAAGAAGCCTTGTACCGCTTTCATCCACACTCGGTCGGGCACTCTGTAAATAAATCTTTAGCGGACCGCCCGCAGAGGCTATAATAGAAGACCATTTTTCAGCTACTGCCCTGATTTCTTCCCCTACTGCCTTGGGAAGTGCCGCCGTCTCCAAAACCGGCTCCGGCTCCTTTTCTCCCTGTGCACCCGAAAGCTGCTCCGCTGTGCCGGCAGTATGCTGCAGCACCACACCGTTTGCAAGCTGTTCCTCTAAATGGCGCACCCGATCCAACAGCGCGCTGTAGTCTGTCTCCGTCTCCGGACGGCACAAACGGATTAGTGTTACTTCTATCATCACACGTTTTGCTCCTGCATAACGAATGCGGTTGGTCAAATCAGAACAGACTGTGATATAACGCACCAGAGTCTCCGTCTCATTTTCTGCGGCCTCCGCAAGAAAATCGCCCAGCCGGTCACTTGAAATATCCAGAAATTCCTCCGGCTCCTCCACCGACTTTGCAAGCAGCAGATTCCGCAGATACCATGTAAAATCCACTACAAACTGTGCCAGATCCCTGCCACGCATCACCGTATCATCCAATACCCGCATGGCACTGCCTGCATCTCCGGTACGGACAGCGCGAAGCAGCCTTCCAAACACCTCCGTATCAACCGTGCCAAGCACTTCCAACACATTGTCATAGGTCAGTCTTTCTCCCGGATAAAACGCAATGCACCGATCCAGAAGACTGAGTGCATCACGCATGGCTCCGTCCGCAGCACGTGCGATATAGCGAAGCGCCTTTTCCTCTGCCGAAATCTCTTCTCTGCCTACCAGGTCGGTCAGACGCTCTGTAATCTCTTCCACAGTAATTCTGGAAAAATCATACCTCTGGCAACGGGACAAAATCGTTACCGGAAGCTTATGCGCCTCCGTGGTCGCCAGAATAAAAATAACATAGGACGGAGGTTCCTCCAGAGTTTTTAACAATGCGTTGAACGCTCCGGTAGAGAGCATATGCACCTCGTCAATAATATATACCTTATAGCGCCCCTCCGTGGGAGAATAGCGCACCTCCTCCACAATTTCACGAATATTATCCACACCGTTATTGGAAGCCGCATCAATTTCGATGACATTCATGGATGTACCCGCACCAATCGACCGGCACATTGCACACCGTCCGCAGGGATTGCCGTCCACAGGTGCCTCACAGTTCGCCGCCTTCGCCATAATCTTTGCAATGGTGGTCTTACCGGTGCCGCGGGTTCCGCAAAACAAATACGCATGAGACAACCGGGAGGTCTTCACCTGATTCCGTAGCGTTGTTACAATCGCGTTTTGCCCCTTCACCTCATCGAAAATATCCGGTCGGAATTTTCTGTATAATGCAGTATATGACATAATTCCCTTACCATCCGTTTCTCTACAAAATTCGAAACACGAAATCCACAGAACAAACTCCGGCTTCTAAACTACAACAGGCAGAAGGACCGCCCCTCTGCCTCCGCATCTCATTTTAACATACATCTTTCTTTTTTGCAAATACCCATTCCCTTTGGAGCTGAAAGCTGATTACGAACAAAACGCAATCCACCACAACCTTAATCAGACTCTCCGAAACCGGCAGCACATGATAAAGTCCCCAGACTCCTCCTGCCGATAAAAGCATCTGCGCCACAGCAAGCGAATAGTACCGAGCCGCTGCCGACCTTACCGGCACCTTACTCTGAAATACCCCTTTCCGGTTCAGGAAAAAATTATACAATGAGGATACTACACGTGCCAATGCCGTAGCAACCAGAATATACAGCTCCGGCAACACTTTTTTCAATAATGCCGTAAACAGGGTAAATAGCAAAATATCCACAAGAAAGGAAGAAAGCGATACTGCAAGATATCGCAAAAACAACCCGTAAATCCTTGCCGAATCCTGAAGCGGTCTGAAATGAGAACTTTTATTGCCCTCCAGATAAATCGTTTGAATCGGTACCTCGTAAATTCCAATTCCCTGCTCCTTACAATATAGCAGCATATTCATTTCATACTCAAACCGCTCCCCCGTAACCGAAAGGAACTGCCGCATCTGTGTTTCCGAAAAAGCGCGCAGCCCGGTCTGTGTATCCGATATTGCAATCCCTGCCAGTACCTTCATCACCATAGCGGTAAGTACATTTCCAAAACGGCTTCGGAACGGAATGCTTTTCTTGTCAAAGGTCCGGCAGCCAAGCACCAGCCGGTTCGGATGCGCTGCCAGCGCTTCTGCACACCGTACCATATCCTCTGCTCTATGCTGTCCATCGGAATCTGCAGTAACTACCGCCTTACACTCCGGCCAGCGCTGCAATATCTCATTGATTCCGGTTTTTAATGCTCTTCCCTTGCCCTGATTTACGGTATGGGAAACTACCACGGCCCCCAATGCCTCTGCCTGATTAAAAAAGCTCTGATAAGACGCAGCGCTTCCGTCATTCACAATTAAAATATGGGAAAATCCCACAGCTCGGACTTCCTTCACTGCCTGCAGCAGCTTTTCATCCGGTGAAAGACTTGGAATCAATACTGCAATTTGTTCAGTCATCTCCATACTATTCCTCGCTAAAACCCATGTCAATAATATCCGTTATCATATTCCTATCCTGTAACTCGCTGATCCTGTTATTTTCCACACGACTGATAATATAAGAACGGGTCGGCGTTTCGCTGACCTCGATATAAAAAATCACCCAGCCCAACGGCTCCAGAATGTCATCCAGACAATCCAGCAGATACGCCGTAATATTCTCCAGTGTCGGATTCATTACATCAAATGGCTCGAAATCATTGATAAACCGATTCTGATAGCGATCCAGAAACTCCTCTATTTTTTTCTCAACCTCATGAAACAGCATCATTCCCTTCTGGCTCCGGATTGCCTTTAACACAATTTCCCATGTGTGGGGATGCGCTGCTCCCAGCGTGCCGTCAATGTAAATCGCATGACTGGCATTTAAGTAAAAACTGAATTTATACTGACTGTATCGCATAGCTTCCTCCTGTTATCTAAAGCTTTCCCACAACGGTTCGTACATTACGGATATCCTGTCGAAACATATTCTGATACTGCAAAACAAACTGCTTCGCAAAATTAACGGCGCCCTCATCCTCAACATTCAGCAGAAGCACATAAAAGCTGTTCTCACCCCAGAGAGCGCACACGCTCACATCCTTTAGCATCCGATCCAACAGGACGCTAATGCGGGATAGCAGAAGCGTATCCTTTTCCTCCAGATACACCATCATTTTCCGGGATTTTTTCCGCTGCTCCGGCGTTAATGCCGCCAACACGCCATCTAAAATCTCCCTGCTGCACATACCGCCCTCTTCCTCCGACAGCTCTCCAGTGCTGCGTTCCTCTAATTTTGTCCCAAGACGTTCGATAATCCTCCGGTCGTTCACCAGCTGCTTCTGCAGCTCGCTCTTTTGCTTCCGGCTTGCGGCATCTTTCCCCGATAAAAAGGACACACTCGCAATATAGGCAATGCCGGTCAGAACAAGATACACAAACAAGCGCTGCTGCAGCACATCAAAATCACCCTGCTTTATCACATAATCCTCTCTGGTACAAATTGCTGCCGTAACCAGGCCTTCCTCTGCTTCCATACAGATTCCTGCCACGATATAAGACCTTTCATCCGGAAGCTTTCTCGTCTCTACCCACGGTGTCTCCGTTGCATGGCTTTCCCATGCCCCTAAAAAGTCCGTTACCGACTTATCATACATCTCCTCCGTCATCCGCTCATCCCTGACAAAAAGAAGCGTTTCCTCTTTCCCCACAATGCAATATGATCTGGAATTGGTTTCAAACGTCTCTCCGATGGTCTGTATCAGCCTCTCCGATAAAGGCAGGCTCTCCTTTGCCGCATCCGAGCCTGCTCCTCCGGCAAGCAGCAACAGCTGCTGTCTTGCATTTTCCCCATAGTGCTCCAGACTTCTTTTCCGGCAGGCGCTCACGTCCATCATCGTAAACACAATACAAAGCACCGCAATAATAACCGCCATTACCGTCAGACTTTTTCCTATCGTCACTTTTCTGTTCAACTTACTCACCTACATTATTGATATATTTTTTTCCGGATTGCAGCAGCCACCCTGCTCACCAGAGCGAAATCATGTTTGATTATTTCCCTTACAATGCCAAGCTCCTCATCAAAGCCCTTGGTACGCCATGAACTGGTTCCCTTGATGCTGTTAATGATCCCTGCCAGTCGGAACCAGTACAGCACAAAATTCCAAACCGGAAGCAAAAGCACATACAGTCCCTTTCTCCGGTAATATCGTAGCAGCTCCTTATCCCAGTGCAGGAACAGGCAAACATTGATATAATACAAAAAGCCCGACAGCACATACATTGCGTAAATTGCCAAAAAGGAAATACACAAATAACGGAACGGATATCCGATAAAGGTCAGAAACACCAACGCAAAATACCAGAGCATCCGCGGAAATGCAAAGGTGTGGTCAAAAATTAAAATTTTTGAATATACATTGGAAAAAAATGCACGTTTTTCCTTCCGTTTTTGCTTCGGAAACATATGGAGCACCTCAAGCTCTCCCCGCTGCCAGCGCTGCCGTTGCACATAAAGCTTATTGATGCTCTCAATCGGTTCCACAAAAAATAACGCGTTTTCGCAAATATCAATTTTCTTTTTCAGCTGATAACGAATCTGAAAGGTTACATGCGTATCCTCACATACCGTTTCCGTATTATAAAGCTGCGTCTTCAAAATCGTAGATTTACGGAATGCAGAAAATGCACCGGACAACGTAAAAATACTGTTCAGCTCTGCCTCGTAATTTCGCCCCGCTAAAAATGCCTGTGCATACTCAAGCAGCTCCGCTTTCTTCAAAAGACGCATCCACGGGCGCTTCTCCGCATCAATCAAAGCCGGCTCTGTCAGAATTGCCCCTGTCATGCAATGTATATTTTCATTCGTTTCAAACCGCTTTACCATGTTCATCAGTGCATCCGGATGCAGGCGACCGTCACTGTCAATGTGGATGATATACTTTCCATCACTGTTAAACAGCGCCATATTAAGTGCCTTTGACTTTCCCTGCTTTGCATTAAGCCATTTCATATTCATTTCGGGATAATCGCTCTGATACTTCTGATAAATTGTAAAGCTATTATCCTTACTTCCGTTATCAACCAGCATCAGTGAAATCCGATCCTCCGGATAAGTAGAACCCCGTACCGATTCCAGACAGGAATACAGGGTATCCGCCGAATTATACACCGGAACAATTAACGTAATCTCCGGAAAATACGTCAGCTCCTTCTCCTTATGATAACCCGCTTTTTTCATCAGGAGCAGAACCGCCCCAAACAGTGCCGGTAAAATTTCCACCAACAACGGGATTACCACCCATGCCATCCAGAACACAAGCTCACCGGACAGCGTCGTTATTATGC
>CAZCON010000096.1:0-6099 GCA_964500085.1 uncultured Lachnospiraceae bacterium | reverse complement strand
CCTCTTCCCATGCCGCTGACCGTAGCATCCAAAAAGCTTACTCCGTTAATGCAGGCCTCAATCGTATTACCGAAAGCAAGCTGCTGATTATTATGTGCATGAATTCCGATTTTCTTCTGATGCTTTGCCGCAATTTCCATATACTTTTCCGTCAGTCTGTGAATCTGCTCCGGATAAAACGCTCCAAAGCTGTCTACCAGATAAATAATATCTACCTCAGACTCTGCCAAAAGCTCCAAGCCTTTGTAAAGCTCCTCTTCCCGAACCTTTGAGACAGCCATGATATTCACAGTCGTCTCATAGCCCTTTTCATGAGCGTCCCGTATCATCTCAATTGCCGTCGGAATCTGATGAATATAGGTTGCAATACGTATCAGGTCAATCACACTGTCCTCTTTTTTCAAAATATCATTTTTGTAGTCTGTTCTGTCTACATCTGCCATGACAGCAATCTTCAGATTTGTATCATTCTCACCGACAACCGCCCGAATATCCTCTTCTTCACAGAACTTCCACTTCCCGAAATCCTCTCTTTTAAAAATTTCTTTGGAAGCCTTGTAGCCAAACTCCATATAATCCACACCTGCTCTGATGTTTGCCTTATATAATTCCTTTACAAACTCATCGGTAAATTTAAAGTTATTCACCAGCCCGCCATCACGCAGCGTACAATCAACCACCTTAATGTCAGGTCTGAATCCAACCAGATTTCCATTATTCTTTTCCATAATCCCTCCAAAATAGTCGTATTCTTTATCAGTTAAAAGCGTTACAATTTAAAGTAATAAAGTAACTTGATTTTACCTCGTTTTATACAAAATGTCAAGAGTTCACTCCGTCCTTTTTCGGCGAAAGCTCATTCCATAGAGTGAACCCAAGAATCAGCACACCTCCTGCTATCTGCCACGGTGTCATGGCTTCCCCAAGCACTGTCACCGACATTGCTACCGCTACTAAAGGGTCAAGATAGCTTAAAATGGCTACCTTCTGCCCCGGGAGCTCCTTTAGGGAGGAAAAATACAGACAATACGCAATTCCCGTATGCACCAGCCCCAAAACCAAAAGGCTGCTCCACCCCCTGCCATCCAGCGTTTCCAGATGAAAACCGCTTGTGAAGCCGACATATGGCAGCAGTACAAAAGCTGCTGCCGTAAACTGCAGCATGGTTCTGTGAAGTCCCTGCACATTTTTTAAAAGCTTATTTAACAGAACAACGGCGGCATACAATATCGCTGCTCCCAACCCAAACAGAATTCCGACAAAATGCGTGTCGCTTTTTCCTGTGTCGCCAATGCCTGTAATCAAAACAATCCCCAGCGTGGACATTGCAAAACAGAGCCTTTGCTTTGCTCCAAGCTTTTCGTGAAACAAAAACGGACAGGCAAGTGTCACAAGCACCGGTGCAAAATAATAGCTTAAGGTTGCCGCGGAAACCGTGGTATATTTGTATGCTTCAAACAGACAAATCCAGTTAAATCCAAGTGCTGCGCCGGAAAGCAACAAAAGCGGCAGCTCTTTTTTCATTTTTTTCAAGGGCAGTCCCTGCTTTGTCACAAACAGAACCACTCCAAGAAACACGGCCGCAAACACGGCACGATACAATGCCACCTCACCGGAGGCAAGCGGCACACTCCGGACAAATACGCCGATAGTTCCAAAAATCACCATTGCAACCAGCAGTCTTCCTCTGGCATTCTTTCCTTGTTTCATAGTTCTACTCCTGTACAGACTCTGCTTTTCCAACCTGTTTCCATAAAAGCATTGCCGTATTCCTTCGCACAGCCTTTTTCTGCATCCGCTTATCTTACGCAGCCAATCAGTTCCTTTATATCCTGTATGCCATGACGTTCCATATACGCCGCAAGACCATCGATTACCTCAATGGTCGTATACGGATTTACAAAATTTGCAGTTCCCACTGCTACCGCAGAGGCACCTACCATCAAAAACTCCAATGCGTCCTCTGCAGTACGAATACCGCCCATACCGATAATCGGAAGCTTGATGGCATTCGCCACCTGATATACCATACGCACTGCCACCGGCTTGATTGCAGGGCCGGAAAGTCCTCCGGTCTTATTTGCTACAGCAAAGGCTCTGCGCTCCACATCAATTTTCATGCCGGTTAAGGTGTTAATCAGCGAAACCGCGTCTGCGCCACCGGCTTCTACAGCACGCGCCATCTCCGTAATATCCGTTACATTCGGAGAAAGCTTCATAATAACCGGCTGCTTTGCATGCTTCTTCACCGCTGCCGTTATCTCCTCTGCCATTTTCGGATTTTGTCCGAACGCGATTCCGCCCTCCTTTACGTTTGGACACGAAATGTTAATTTCCAAAAGGTCGGCATTCGTATCTGCCAGCTGACACACCGCATCCACATAGTCCTCCTTGGAGCGGCCGCATACATTAACAATAATCTTCGTATCATAGTCAGCGAGAAACTTCAAATCTCTTTCCTTAAAGGTCGCAAGCCCCGGATTCTGAAGTCCGATGGCATTCATCATGCCGCCGCAGGTTTCCGCAATACGCGGCGTCGGATTCCCCTGCCACGGCACGTTGGCAACTCCCTTTGTCGTCACTGCACCAAGACGGTTCAAATCTACAAACTCTCCATACTCCATCCCGGAGCCAAAGGTACCGGAGGCTACTGTGACCGGATTTTTTAATGTAACACCTGCAATATTCACTGAAAGATTCATCTTCTTTTTCCTTTCTTTTTTCCTGCGTTTTCTTGTTTCTTTCCGTAACCCTCGTTTCCTCTACAGCTCAATATCCTCTGCGTAAAACACCGGACCCTCTTTACAAATTCTCGTATTATGCACCTGGGAATGCTCGTCCTTCTTCGTTGTCTTGCAAACACAGGCAAGACATGCACCTATTCCACATGCCATACGCTCCTCCAAGGAAAGCTGCGCCCGTGCGCCCTGTGCTGCGGCATACTCCTTAATTCCGCGCAGCATCGGCTTCGGTCCACAGGCAAAAAACAAATCGCCGGTCACACCTTCTGCCCTCATGGCATCCACCACATTGCCCTTTACTCCTACCGCACCGTTATCGGACGCAATAACAACTCTTCCGTAGGCTTCAAACTCCTTTGCAAGAAAGGTATCCGCATCCCGATAGCCAAGCACAATGGTTTTCTCTCCGGAAAGCGACTTTGCAAGCTCCAGCATCGGTGGAATCCCGATTCCGCCGCCAAGCAGCACCGCATGCACTCCCTCCTTTACATCCTCTGTCATAAAACCGTTTCCCAAAGGTCCCGTCACCACAATGGTGTCACCTTTCCTTAATTTAGAAAACTCCTTCGTTCCCTCGCCTGCAATGCGATATACAAGCCTTAGCTCTCCCTTTTCCTTATCAATACCGCAAATGCTAATCGGGCGTGGGAGTAGTCTTCCTCCCTCCTTACAATACAGGGATACAAACTGCCCTGCCTTTGCCTCTGCAGCAATGTTCTCTGCCTGAATTCTCATTTCATAAATATCCCCTGTCATGCAGACCTGTTTCGTGATTTCTGCCGTAATCTGCTCTTTTTTTGCCATTGGTATCTCTCCTTTATTCTTTTTCCGAAAGCCACTCTGCCTGTTCCTTTACAAGCCTCCGGTATTCCTCTGCCACATACTCCGGTGCCAACACCTTCATCCCGCCTACACCAAACAGCCACCCGTAAAACTGTCTGCTTACCAGCACATCCACCCCTGCTTCGTACCAGCCATCTTCTCTCTGCCTTAGCGCAATGTCTGTTCCGAATCGGTCCAGTACAACGCCTAACAGCTGTTTCTGCACCAAAAGCTTCACCCGTTCCTCTGCTCCGTCAAACATCCCAAAAGCTTTCTTTGAAAGCACTGCTGCCGTTCGTTCCACAAACTGCTCTCGGTGTGTCCGTTCCTCCTCTAAAAGCTGTATCCTGTCCATTTTGTCCACACGATAATGTCTGCGCTCCCCGCTCTCCTCATCATAGGCAACCAAATAGTAGTTCTCCTCTGCCCAAGCCAGGCTGTACGGGCTCACCCGGTATTGTTTCCCGTTTCTCCGCGGCACCAGTCTTTTTTCCGGTCCCCACTCCATATACTGAAAAGAAATCATCCGGTTTGTTCCCATTGCTGTATGTATTTTATCTACATTATAGTAGATACTCTCATTCATAGATTTCACACGGTCATAAACATAAACCTCGCGCTGTAATTGCTTTGCCTCATGTCTGCTGCAAAACTGCTCCAGCTTTTTAATCAATGCACCCGATTTCCGTACTGAAAGGAATTTGGAGGACTGAACCGCATCTACCAATAGCTTTAGCTCCGCCAGTTCAAACGCTCTTTCTCCAAGATAATAGCCCTGCGGTTCTTTTTTCTGACAAATCACATCATAGCCCAGCTCCTCCAGTACACGTATGTCGTCATAAACGCTTTTTCGCTCGGCAGCTATACCATTCGCTTCCAGATAATCCAATATCCGCTGCATGGATACCGGATGGTTTTCATCCGACTCCCGCTGCAACAGCTGTAGAATGAAAATAAGCTTCTTTTTTTGGTTCATTCCCTTTGCCAAACCACCGCCTCCTCCTTTTATAAATGTGTCTGCCCTCATGTATATCCTACTATAAGAAAATGTGCCCGTCAACCTTTCCTTGCATTTTCACGCATTCAGTACCTTTCCTGAATTTGCTGCTGTTTTACTCTATTTTCAAAATCAAGCCGTATCGGTTCTCAATTATAACTGCCCTATCATGGAAAAGCAACAGACAAAATAAATGACAAAATAAATTTGAAAAAAATAAAAAATGTTATTGACATTTGTTTTGAAATGATGTATTATATCAAAGTCGGGTTTGGACGACAGAAAAAATCAAATAATAAAATCATCGAGGCGTGGCTCAGTTTGGTAGAGCGCTGCGTTCGGGACGCAGAGGTCGCAAGTTCGAATCTTGTCGCCTCGATTTTATTTTTAGCCTTTTTTCGTTAGCTGCTGGAATAGCTCAGTCGGTAGAGCACTTCACTCGTAATGAAGGGGTCGTCAGTTCGAGTCTGATTTCCAGCTCTGGTTAAAGTGTGATATCCTTTGAATACAACAGGATATCACACTTTTGTTTTTATCGGAAGTCCTGTACTACCCTATCCGTCAAAAAGCAGCGGCACAGACAAAGTCCGATACCGCCGCAAAATTTTCCGGCAAACGCCGTATATTTTTCTAATATGCCACGATAATGCCGCCCTCATTGGCATACATGGTACTTACGCCTCCGGTATTCACAATCATACACTCTTTAAACGGAACACGGCTCATAATCATTCTGCGTACCTCCTCCGCTCTTGCCACGTGATTACAATGCGCTATGGCAAGAGTTCTTGTCGTTGCTTCCTTCACATCTTCCACCACCGACTCTACTAGCTTCTTTAACGCACGTTCTACGCCTCTTGCCTGATCCAGCTTTACGATTTCTCCATTTCTTCCTGCCAGCAGCGGCTTGATATTTAACGCGTTACAAAGAAGTGCCTGCACCTGCGTCAAACGGCCGTTCTTAATAAACACCTCTAAATCCTCCAGTACAAACTTCGTCTGTACACTATCACGAAAAGCTGCAATTTTTCTCACTGTTTCCTCAAAGCTGAACCTTTCAAAAAAACTGCGAAGCTTTAATACCAACACCGATTCTCCCACGGAGGCAGACATCGAATCTACCACCTCTATCTTCACCTCAGGATGCTCCTCCTGATACAGCTGCTTTGCCAGCATAGCGCTTTGATAGGAACCGCTGAGCTTCTCCGACAGCGTAACAACGAAAATCTCATCTGCTCCCTGAAACTCGCGCATATAACTCTCCGGAGACGGGCAGGCAGAATGAGGGCAGACAGCGCTGGCTCTCATTTTTTCTAAAAAGTGTTTTTGACAAAATTTCTCATCATCCGGAATCGTTTCCGCTCCAACCGTGAGACTAAGCGGCACTAAATGCACACCGCTCCACTCCTTTTTCTCTTTTGTAAAATCCGCACAACTATCTGCAATCAATCTTTTCACCATACGTCATATTCCTCTCCAATTTGTCATTTTATGTCATGTCATGTAGTTTTCATTTCTATATCTCATCATATCATATTC
>CAZCON010000095.1:0-6101 GCA_964500085.1 uncultured Lachnospiraceae bacterium | reverse complement strand
CCTTACGGTCAAACCGCCCCGGACGAAGAATCGCCGGATCCAGAATATCAACACGGTTCGTTGCCGCCATCACAATAATTCCCTCATTGACACCGAAGCCGTCCATTTCAACCAGCATCTGATTCAACGTCTGCTCACGTTCATCGTGGCCGCCGCCCATACCGGTACCTCGCCGTCTGGCAACTGCATCAATTTCATCTATAAATACGATACAAGGCGCATTCTTCTTTGCCTCCGCAAACAAATCCCGCACACGGGAAGCTCCGACACCGACAAACATTTCCACAAAATCAGAACCGGAAATAGAGAAAAACGGCACCTTTGCTTCACCGGCAACCGCCTTGGCAAGCAGGGTTTTACCGGTTCCAGGAGGTCCCTCCAGTAAAACTCCCTTAGGAATACGGGCACCCACCCTCGTAAACTTTTCCGGGTCGGAAAGGAAATCTACAATTTCACGCAGCTCTTCCTTTTCCTCGATTAAGCCCGCCACATCCTGAAAGGTCGTGGAGCCGTTTATTGTAACTCTCGCCCGGCTTCTGCCAAAATTCATCATTTTATTGTTGCACCCGGCAGACTGATTGTTAAAAAAGGAAAACATCAGAAAAATTGCCGCAAAGCCAAGCAGATACGGAAGCACTCCCGTCAAGAACCAGTTCGGCCGCTCCACATCATAAACGTACACATCCGTTCCACGCTCAATTGCCGCTTCCTCTGCCTTGGAAACATCTGTCACCTGAAAGCTTTTAACGTTTCCGTCCTTATACTGCAGCTTCACCTTGCCGGTCGGCGTTTCTTCGTTCGGATAAATGGAAACCTTGACAATTGCACCGCTTTCCATCTCTGCATAGTAATCCTGCAGACCATACTGCTCATCCGTCTGCTCCAGCCATTCGGATGCCATCAGTGCAAAAAATAAAACCAATAATACAAATACAAAATAAAAGCTAAAACCACGCACGGATTTTTTCAAAGTGAAATCCTCTCTTTCCTCTCATTCTTACTCTTCTACCACTCCAATATACGGAAGATTACGATAATGCTGTGCGTAATCCAGTCCGTAGCCTACCACAAACAAATCCGGTATGGAAAAGCCCGTATACTCCACCGGCACCTCTATTACCCTGCGATCCGGCTTATCAAGCAGCGTGCAGAGCCGGATGCTTTTCGGATTTCTTGCCCGGAGCAGCTGCAGCAGATGATGCAGCGTCCGCCCTGAATCAATAATATCCTCTACAATCAGAACCTCCTTACCCTCAATGGAATCATCCAAATCCTTTACAATCTTAATTCTTCCAGAGCTTACCGTTCCGTCACCATAGCTGGATACTGACATAAAATCATGCGTCACCGGCACTGTAATATGTTTTACCAGCTCGCACATAAAAAATACGCCGCCCTTTAAAATACAAATCACATGAATCTCTTTCCCAGCATAATCCTTACTGATTTGCGCTCCGATTTCACTAATTCTTTTCCTGACCTCTTCCTCCGAAATGAGTACCTTTACTTCATCCTTCATTCGTTCTTCCTCCATACAACCGTACTTCCAATACTGTTTTTGTTGTCTCCTCCACCCGGTAATTATCGCAGGAACGCACCCACGGTACAAGCAGCACCTGTGCTTCATCTGCCAAAAGCAGACAATTCCCGCGTTCTTCCTTTGTAAGCTTTCTTTCTGCAAACAACGCCTTGACCGATTTGCTTCCAGCAAGCATCCCCAGCCGGTCCCCGGCCCTGCGGGGTCTCAGCTGCAACGCACCTTTTATTTTATCATAATCAAACCATTTCGTATACTCATTTTTTGGAATTTCCATATTTTTTTGATACGAAAGGGTGCGAAGGCTTATTCTCTTTCCTTCTGTTCCCAGATAATAGTCTCCCGGTACCTCTGCAAAAATCTCCTCCTGCCCTGCTGTTTCTGCTTTTTCTCCCCCGTTTTTCTTTTTCCGGATTACCAGATAACCAAACTCCCTCTCTGCCGTCAGTTCATACGGCAGACTCATCTGCTTCCCGCTCTGCATGGTACAAAGCTCCCTTACCAGCTCCACATGCCCCCTTGTAATATTCCTTGCACTGCCCGCCGTCCTTATAAGCAGGGTATACAGCACTCTGCGCTGTATTATCTGCGGCTTGGCATTCAGCTCTGCAATGGAAAGTCTCACGCCTCCCGTCACCTCTTCCGCCTTCCCGCAAAGCTCCTCTGCCTGTTCCGAAAGGTATCCGTCAAGCTCCGAAAGCTCCTGTGCTGCTGCCGCCACATGGCGCACCGCTCCCTGATTGATTTGCTCCTCCGCCACAGAAAGAATCTGATGTCTGATTCTATTTCTGGTATATTCATCCTCTGCATTGGTACTGTCCGTACAGTAGGGCAGCCCCCGTTCCTTCAGATAGGCTTCAATTTCCTCCCTGCTGCAAAACAGCAGTGGCCGGATAATATTCCCCCTTCTTGCAGGAATCGATGACAATCCGGTCACCGAGCTTCCCCGGAACAAATGAAACAAAAAGGTTTCTGCCACATCATTCTGCTGATGGGCAAGGGCAATCTTGTCATAACCGCATTCCTCTGCCAGCCGCTTTGCCGCAGCGTAGCGCAGCTCCCTGCCTGCCTCCTCAAGTCCCATTCCGTGCTTTTTTGCATATTGCGGCACATCCTCATGCACTGCAGTAAAGGCAATTCCGGATTCCCTGCACAAGGCTTCTGCAAACGCTTCGTCCGCAGCTGCCTCCTTTCCCCGAATCCCGTGATTTACATGAAAGGCTCCCAGCGTAAGGGAGAACACTGCCTGCAGCTCCCGCAGTACGGTAAGAAGACAAACTGAATCCGCGCCGCCGGACAGACCGATTAAAACCCGTTCCCCCTGCTCTAACAACGACTGTTCTCTGATAAATTGCTCCGCTCTCCTTGCCAAACTGCTCTGCATGCAATCCCTCCGGTGACTTTCTTTCCTTTTCCATCGTTTTCCTGCCTCTTTGCCTATTCTACACTACTCTTCCCAAAAAGGCAAGTTTCCTTTCTCTAATTCCCTGTCTTTCTTCCGGAATGATTCAAATAATACGGAAGCTGTTTTTTTACAACCTCTGCCACCAGCACCGTCATATCATCCTTGGGCTGATATTCACAAATTTCTAGCGCCGCCTTTAAAATCTCCCCGGCCACACACTGCGGCGTACGGTCGGTCTGCTTTTTTCCCGTCGAAAACAATACCTCCTCCAGCCGTTCCCCAAGGGCATCCGGCACACCGTCGCTCATCATAATCACATAATCCCCGTCATACAGCTTCTTTTCCTTTGTGTCATAATCTGCCTCGCGAAACATTCCTACCGGAAGTGTTTCCGAGGCTACGCTCTCAATCCAGTTTTCCCGCTTGATAAAAGTACTTGCCGCCCCCAGCTTTACAAATTCACAGGTTCCGCCATATGGATTAATCACACTGATATCTACGGTAGAATAGCTTTTTCCTTCCGTCCGCAGCAGCAGTACGGAATTCAGCAGCTGCACCGCCGTTTTCTCATCAAAGCCCGCGGAAAGAAGCCGCTCCAGCAGACCAACCACCGCCTCGCTGTCCCTGCTTGCCTTTTCCCCGCTCCCCATACCGTCCGATAAAAGGAGTACGGTTTCCCCGCTTTCCGGATACAGAAAAGAAAAGCTGTCTCCGGAAAGCGTCTCATCCCTTTTTGCCACTCTCGCAACGCCGGTCAGCACCATATATCCTGCCTCCTCCTCGAAGGTAAACTCTCCCATTGCTTCTCCGACAAACCGCTCCGAATCGCCGCTTGCCGTCAGCGGGCAGCCAAAAAGCATACCGAGGCGCTGCGTGGCACGACGTACCGGAATGCTTTGTCCATTTTTTGTATATGCCTGCAGACGAATCCGAAGTCCTCTTCCCTTCCACTTCATGACTGCAATCTGCTCTGCATAAATTCCAATGCGCCGAAGCTCCTCCGTCAGCCGTTCCTCCACCTGTCCGTCTCCTAAGGTTGTTTCATACAGCTCAGCGGAATACTCCTTTAGCAGCTTTGAAACCATCCGAAGCTGGGTTGCCACTGCAGCCCTCCCTTCCTCGGTACGACGGCGCACCAGTTGTTCTGCCTGCTCCTTCAGCGGCAGCATCGCATATTCCTCCGTCAGGCGCTCCGGATGAATACAGCCGCCGAAACGGTATTCCACCTCTGCCACCACCGGTATTTGTCCGGAAATCGCTTCCTCGTACATTTCATAAGCTGCGGCACAGCGTTCCTCCAGACAGGTTCCCCAACATGTCTCACACCTCTCACAATCTGCACACACCGCCTCCGGAAGCGTTACGGCAAAGCTCCGAAAGCCCTCTGCTTCCTCAGCTGCCGCTCCGTCAAATACACCGGAAAGCGTCTCAAAGGAGTCTGCTGCCTCCAGCAGGCGTCTCCTTGTATGGCTTCTGATATCCGCCCGGAACAGCTCCTCCCGTCCGGAGCGAAGCAAACTCCACAGGGCGCGCTCTCCCGACCAGAGAAACACCAACACAAAGCCCGCAATTAAGGTCCCTAACCAGATATATTTTATTGCAGATTCCTTCCACAGACAGCCCGTAAGTCCTGCCAGAAATGCTGCCATTCCTCCAATCACGCCCAAATACCATAGCCATTTTCCTGCTGTTCTTTTTTTCCACATAACACGCCCTTCGCCTCCTGCTTATCCTTTTCGCTCCCATTCTAGCATGAGAAACCTTCTTCTTCTGTCGAAACAGGAACTTATTTCCAAAAGCGTGCGACAAAAAAGGACCCGAAGCCCGCTGTCGAACCCGAATCCTAAAAATCTCGACTATTTTCACTTTTCCTTCTGCCTACTCCGCAGACTCCTCTCGAAGAATAATTTCATCCGGATATACCAGACCCAGCTGTTCTCTTGCCTGTTCCTCCACATACTGCGTTGTCTGCTGATATGCTTCCGTTTCCTTTAATTGTTCCTGCCGCTCCTGCTCTGCTTTTACCTGCTGCTCATAGGCCGCCTTCTCTTTCTCAAGCTCCTGCTCCTTCTGCTCTGCCCTTCCCTTGCTGTAGGTAAGCACACCGCACATCACCAGCACTACCACAAGCAACAGCTCAAGTCCGGTTTTTCGCTTTTCACTCTTTCGCCGCAACTATATCCTTCCTTCCATGTCTTCTCCGTCGGGAAAAGCTCTTTTTTATTAGTTTACCCTGTTTTTGCAAAAAATTCAATCCCTTTCGCAATGGAAATGTAATAAAAATCAATAGCTTTAAACAATGGGTTACAAAAAACCGGCCAATGGTCCATACGTACAGACAGGCTCCAAAAGACATCCCACCCAGCGCAAACAGACGAAGGGTACCTGCATTATAGCGGTATAAAAGCCCGAATCCAAACACTCCCAGCGCAAACCAGAACAGAAAATCCTGCAGGGAAACAACAAATAAGGTCTGCCTGTGAAACCGCCGCCACACTCGCAGGATATCATACACCCATGCAGCAGCCGCCCCCAGCAAAACCGTCGCAAGAAAAAAGCGGATATCTCCTATCAATTCCTGATTCACTGACCGCCCGCCTCCTAACCGAACAGCCGCTTTGCGAAGGATTCCGAGCGATTTTTACCTTTTCCGCGATCCGTATAAATCAGGCTGTCAATCCGGCCCTCAAGGTCCATTTCCCCCTTTTCCACAAAAAGCCTCGTTACATTCATCTCATCTCCCCGCAGCATCAGAACTCCCTGCGTTGTATCAAGTACCACTTCCTTTGCATCAAACGAAAGTACCTCTTTTACTCCGGTCAAAGCTAGCGTTTTTCTGCCTGTAAGGGACAGCCTGTGCGCCCCCACTTCCTGTTTTTGTTCCATACCGCGCCTCACACAGCCGTTTCCTTACAGCATATGTGAAAATCGGTTCTCTTATGCACATTCTCTGCACCATCCGTTATAAATAACGAAACAGCTCCTTAGCCTCTTCCTTTCTGGTGGTTTCCTGAACATCCAGAACCTCTACCCGCACAGCCTTGCCTCCAAAGCCAATTTCAATCACATCCCCTACCTTTACGTTTGCAGAAGCCTTTGCCGGCTTATCATTTACGCTGACGCGCCCCGCGTCAGCGTAAATGATAAGCCGGCAAAGGC
>CAZCON010000094.1:0-6130 GCA_964500085.1 uncultured Lachnospiraceae bacterium | reverse complement strand
GCGTAAGCGGGTCGCTTAAGCAGCTGTAGTCCACATCCGGACGGTTGCCCGGAATCCACTGTGGATCGGAGAAGATATAAATATCAGCCTCCTTGCCGTCACCAACCGGCTTGGAATTTTTATACATCTTTACATATTCATCAGACATATACTGGAAGTTAATCATCCAGTTGTATAAAATGTTCTCTTCGCCTTCCGGAATCAGGAGGTGAGCCTTTACCATAAATTCCGGATCAAGACCTACATAGCATTCTGCATGATACATGGTCTTCCAACGGGTTTCGTATACGGCATCCATCACAACCTTGTCTAACTTAACATCATCTACGCCCGGCTCGCCCTTAATACGGCGTGCAGCAGCGTAACGACCGGTAACGGCACCGTCATTAAATAACAGAACCTTTGCGTCCTTCTCAAGACCGAACTCTTCACCTCTGTAAATCGGCATATCGGTAACGATGGTACCCGGAGAGTTCTTTGCAAGCTCATAAGCTTCTTTTAAGGTATTTACCTTAACTACATTGTTGCCGTAAAAAGCGGCTTCGATGATGGAACGGGTTTTGGAAAAACCAACTTTTCCTGCACCGATTTCTTCGTGCTTGTAATAAGCCTTTGTTGACATATGAAGTCCTCCTGTCTGAAATAATATAGAAGTAATTTATAAAAAAATATAATTACCAAACATACACCACGCTAATTATATCGTGGCATATTGTAAAAGTCAAGGGTCGTCATCTGAACTTTTTCAGAATTTTTTGTAAACAAATCATTTCAGTAAAAGTGCACAACTGTCAGAGGAAAACTTGGATAAAATCTACAAAAGCACGGCTGAAATGGGAAACAAGTATTGACAAAATAGACAAAAAACAGTAAAATAACAGTATGTAGCGGTGTCTTTTGAAATACCAATGCCGGGTACTTCAAAAGAAGTCGCAAAGTGATAGTAGCAGCAAAATGTTGTTACGGGAAAGGAGAAGCAATGAGAAGCAGTAAAAAAGTAGTAAAGAGTGTCCTTGCGGGTGCGATTGTGCTTGCAATGGGCGTTACGACTTTGTTTGCAAGTGCAAATACTTCTTATGCAGCCGGGGAGGCAAAGCTGAATAAGACAAGTCGTAACATTTTGACGCGCAAGTCCTATGATTTCGATGTAACGGGCGCGCCGTCGGATGCTGCCATTACATGGAAATCCAGTAATGAGGCAGTGGCTACTGTGGATGAGAATGGTGTAGTGACCGGTGTTACGAAGGGGACTGCCACCATTACCTGTGAGGTTACCTCCGCAGGAAAGACCCAGAAGCTGACCGCAACGGTTAATGTTCGTAAGCCGGCGGTAAAGATTGAAATTAACAATAAGGTGTCTGAGTTAAAGTATGGTACGCAGTTTGATTTAAACCGTACCCTGACTCCGAAAACCTCCAATGACGTTACCACCTGGAAGTCCAGCGATACCAGCATTGCCACGGTTGATGCAAACGGTGTTGTCAAGGGATTAAAGGATGGTACGGTAACCATTACGGCAACGACCTTAAGCGGCAGAAGCGATTCGGTAAAGATTACCGTATATGGTGCTCCTGCACCGACGAAGGCTCCGGAGGCAACCGCAACGCCGGTACCGACCAAGAAGCCTTCTGCACCGCAGCCGACCAAGGCTCCGACCAAGAAGAACCTTGAGTACAGCTTTGCTGATATGACGGATAAGGGCTATGGCTATACCGCAGAGAAGGCAAATGGTGCTGTTACGGTAGAGTACAGCGGTCAGTATCAGGAGATTCAGTATGTATTGCCGAACGCAGTGGATATGTCCAAGTACGACACCATGATTGTGACTCTGGCTACCAAGAGTGCTGACAGTGCGGATGCGGTTGCATTTAAGCTCGCAGCAGTTGGTGCGGCAAATGACCAGTACGGCAATCCGGAATCCTTTAAGATAGTGTATGATGTTACATCCGCAAAGAAGGGTGAAGTTACGGTTGATTTGTCTGAGTTTGCCGGTCAGAAGATGAGTCAGCTTAGCTTTATGTCCAACAGCGGCATGACGACCACGACGTTTTATAAGGTAGAGTTTGTGTTAAAGGATGGCGCAGCAGTGGAAGAGCCGGCAAAGCCGCAGGAGATTAAGTATGACTTTGCAAGCCTGACCGATAAGGGCTATGGCTATACCGCTGAAAAGAAAAACGGTGCTGTTGCGGTAGATTACAGCGGTCAGTATCAGGAAATCCAGTATGTATTACCGGAAGCAGTGGATATGTCCAAGTACGGTACGATGGTAGTAACCTTAGCTACCAAGAGTGCTGACAGTGCGGATGCGGTTGCATTTAAGCTCGCAGCAGTTGGTGCGGCAAATGACCAGTACGGCAATCCGGAATCCTTTAAGATAGTGTATGATGTTACATCCGCAAAGAAGGGTGAAGTTACGGTTGATTTGTCTGAGTTTGCCGGTCAGAAGATGAGTCAGATTAGTTTTATGTCCAACAACGGCATGACGACCACAACCCTGTATTCTGTTACGTTTATCCCGAAGAAGTAATTGCTCTGCGGGAAAGAAAGGAGAACCATGAGAAAATTAGGAGTGCGTGCTCTTGCGTGCAGCCTGGCTGTTATGATGGTAGCCGGGATGGCAGTTCCTGCAGCAGCAAGCGCAGCAGATAAAGATTTATTAGTAACTGCTGCTCCGAACAGTGTGAAGACACTGTATATTACGGCCGATATGGTAGATGCCGATGGTGAAATTGTTATTTCCGGCGAAGACTGGGATCGCATCGTAATTACCAAGGAAGCAGCAGCAAAGGACATTTATCTGGATCAGGTAAATGTCGGCGAATTAGTAGTAGAGAGCGGAAGCCCGGTAAATATTCAGATTTGGGAAGCAAAGGTTACTAAGCTGACCGTAAAGGAGCCGGAGCTTGCAGACCTTGCAATGGATGCCTTACTTCCGTTGTTGGCAGATGAGGAGACACAGAATATTGTTCTTGATTTGTATGAGAAGAATCAGGCAAAGAAGGAACAGGCATTATCTAAGGCTCCGACCATTGTTACCATGGGTGACGCAACAATCGGTGAGGTTGTTGTGAATGCAAGTGCAACCCTTGATTTTGAAAAGGGCAGTGTTGGTACTGTAAATTTGGAAGCAAACGGTACACTGGAGCGTGCTAAGGTAACGCTTAAGAATTACGAGGGTGATGTTACATACAAGGGCTCGGATTCCTTTAACATGATGGAGCTCAGATGTGTGGATTCTGATATCAAGAATCTTAAGGTTGACGGAACCACGGATAAGAACTATCTGAATGTTTCTGCGAAGAACTCTTCTGTAGATAAGGCAGAGGTTGCAGCAAATGCAAATATTGCGCTTAACATTGCAACAGACAAGCTGGAAGTGTCTGAAAAGGCCTCCGGTGCCAGCCTTTCCGTATTAAATACGGTAAAGGATATGGATGTTAAAGCAAGTGATGCAGAAATCGAGGTTACCTCCAGCGGTAAGGTTTCATCTGCTGTAATTGCAGGTGACAACGTAAAGGTTTCTGGTGTGGGTAATGTGGCTGCAGCTGATATTACCGGTAAGAACGTAAGTGTATCCACGTTCGGTACAGAGGTAGAGGGCGAGAATGCATATGAAAGCAGCTCGGTTGAGAAGATTGTGGTTACGGACATTGACATGATCTCCGGTGGGGCAACCATTAACAAGAATACAAATGGTTCTGTTACGCTTTCCTTCCCGGAAGTAAGCGGTCAGTATAAGTCTGCGACTTATACGATTCCGAAGTCCATTCCGAAGAACCGTATTGCTACGATTGTACTTGATATTACTTCTGCAAGCCAGTTTGGTATTACGCTTACGGCAGGTAAGGGTTCGAACATTGCGTCCTATCCGGGTTATGGCGTAAGCGAGAGCCGTAGAGGTACTTATACATTTGCGATTGATACTGCAACGACGATGATTTCGTCCATTTCCCTGCAGTCTCTGTCATCCGGCACACCGGATATTACGTTACATTCCATTACCTTCTATCTTGCTCCGGAAAAGGATGCAGGAGAGGTTAGTCTTTGGACGACTTGGACGGAAGACTTTGCAGATGCTGAATTAAATGAGTCTCTTCCGACCACTGGCGGTGACCTGAACTGGGCATCCTATGAGTATGTGGCAGAGGGTTATGGAAAGGTTAGTGCAACAGCTTCCTGGCAGGGAATGTGTATTGTTCTTGACAATACTGACAGTAGCAAAGATGCTGATTTTACCGTTTCTGCAAAGATTAAGAAGGTTGACGGTAATAACAGTAAGATAAAGTTCCAGGCATTAGGAGATAGCTATAAGGATTGGACACAGACATATGGCAATCTTGATTCCGGGGAATGGGAGACAGTTACGACGAAGGCTATTGCAGTAGAAGCAGGTGAAAGCTATAAGCTGAATCTGACACCGTATGAGGGTCAGGGCAACGGTACGCTTACCTATTATATTGACGATGTAACGGTTACCAGAGCGTTTAAGGGTGCCTCTGCCGGCAGTGATCCGACACCGACACCTACCCCGGCGCCTGCAGCAGCGGCACCGTCAGCTTTGCCGGATAATTATCTGGTATATACATTGGCTGATTTGACGAAGGGTGGTTATGGTTATACACTCAGCGATGCGTCGCATGGTGGTACAAAGGTAGAATTGGAGGATCAGTATCAGGAATTGCAGCTTACGTTACCGACGGCTGCTAAATTGACAGATTATGAGAAGATGATTGTTACCATTTCTTCTGCAACAGATGCGATTGCCGTAAAGGCAGGCGAGGGTGTATGGTATGGTCAGAGTGCTACCGAGACCACGGATCTTATGTTTACACTTGCGGATAAGGCAACAGCCGATGTGAGTGTGGTTGGCCTTATGGCAAACAATGCAGCCTGTGAATTTGTAGTATATCGTGTTGCATTTGTGCCGAAGGCAGGTACCGGCGAGGGAGGAACAGGAACGCCGACTCCGACACCGACGACTGCACCGACAGCAACACCTACTCCGAACATAACACCGAAGGTAATATTAACAGCGGGAGATGGTGCCACTTTGTCAACGAACGCCGATGGTTCTGTAAAAGTTGAGTTTAGTGGGCAGTATAAGAGTGTTACCTATACTGTACCGTCTACCGTAGATGCTAGTAAAGTTACTAAGGTAGTACTAAATATTACAACAGATGCACAGTTTGGTGTACAGACCTATACGGCAAGTGGAACACAGATTGAAGCGGCATATCCGGGATATGGAATAACAGAAGCGACTACAGCTGATTATTCCTATTCAGTTGACCCTTCCGTAAATCAGCTCGGTTCTGTTCTGATTCAGTCACTGTCCGCAGGTGGTCAGACGTTGACGATTAATTCTATTACCTTATGTCAGGAAAGCTCTGTTACAGGCAATCTGGCAGAGTTAGTAGCAGGTGACGGTGCAACATTGACAAGCAACACAGACGGTTCCATGAAAGTCGAGTTTAGTGGGCAGTATAAGAGTGTAACTTATACCTTACCGTCTACCGTAGATGCTAGCAAGGTTACATCCATTATTTTAAATGTTACAACAGATGCACAGTTTGGTGTACAGACTTATACGGCAGGTGGAACACAGATTGAAGCGGCATATCCGGGATATGGAATAACAGAAGCGACTACAGCTGATTATTCCTATTCAGTTGACCCTTCCGTAAATCAGCTCGGTTCTGTTCTGATTCAGTCACTGTCCGCAGGTGGTCAGACGTTGACGATTAATTCTATTAAGATAATGCTGCAGTAGAATGATATAGGAAATATTTTTAAGAGATGAGCTGCCGTAGTTACGATTGTTTAATTGTAACTACGGCAGTATTTTTTGCTTTACTTTATAGGAAAGTGCCTTTTTATTTAAGAGATAACTTTTTCCCAGAAGTTTATCCGAACAAAAAGAAAGCCCATCTCTCATGGCATGAATGAGAGGTGGGGAGGTTAAAGAGGTATCGTCTTTTCTTGGTATAGTTGCTATTGTATTTTTGCCGCAGCGAGCAGGACTTTCAGACGGGTGATTTCTTCCTCTTTTCCTGTAGAGCTTCGGCTTGCGCCTGTAGAGCCTCGTCCTTTTCCCGTACTGCTGCTTCTGCACGCTCCACACGGATTTCCA
>CAZCON010000093.1:0-6157 GCA_964500085.1 uncultured Lachnospiraceae bacterium | reverse complement strand
TTTTGTAGATTTGATAATAGGTTCCTCCTTTGCAAACATAGGTTGATTTTAGTGGACTTTGCACAAAGAAAAGGTAAGGGAAGCAGGATGCTCTTTCTGTTGTAGAAATACAATGAGGAAAAATATTTCGTTCACTCATCGAAAAAGCATTGTGAAGTTTGTGAGTTTTGTGTATAATACAAGTAGAACGAATGAAATTTAGTATTCCGGATGAAAAATTACAGAAGTTGGATTGCCGTCATGGCGGTGTTTGTGTTGTGCCTGACCGCAGCTTGAAAGCCTAATCTGGAACTACAATGGTTTGATAAAATGAATAGAGGGATAAGATGAATTTGATGGCAGGTCTTGTAGTAATGTTGCTTTCCTTAGTGGGATTAACGTATAGTAATATAAAAAATATTTATACGATTCGCGTCCTTTTTAAAACATTAACAAGCGTATTGTTTCTTTTTATAGCGTACATAACAAAAAGAAAATATTCTCCGAATAGAACTACTACATATTTTAAATTAATGTTTTTAGGCTTGGTATTTTCTTTGTTTGGTGATGTATTTCTGGCGATTGCAGATACATCGAAGGGGATATTGTTTATACTGGGAGTCGTTTCGTTTGCTCTGGCACATGTTGCTTATACGGCAGCCTTTTTTCAATATGATAAGTTTCGCAAAACAAATGCGATATGGTTTGTTGCCTTATTATTATTTGTAATTGTATTAATTTCGATTCCGGGACTTTTTGATTTTGAGGGACTGAAAATGTTAATTATAGGGTACGGTGTTTTAATTTCCTTTATGGTTGCAAAATCCTTTTCGTTATGGAAATACAAAAGGCAGAATCCTTATTTTGTATATATAACAATTACCGGTACAGTATTGTTCTTTATTTCAGATACGCTGTTATTGTTTTCGCTTTTTGGTGATGCGTCTCTTTTTTACTTTTTAGCAATCAATAATGTCATTTATTATATAGGTCAGACCTTATTTGGTCTAAGCTTTAAAAACGAGCTGATTTTAGAGGAATGATTTGTCCAAAACGGTGAGTCAATTAAGCTATCTGTCATGCTGTATTTAGTATTTTGGAGCGTTGGAGATTCGCATGGATTTGTACGTTTACAAAATGGAGGAAAGAATTATGAGATACTGTAAGGTACAGATAGGATGTCTGATTATTGTGCTATATATTGCCTACGTTTATTTTTATGAATGTAAGAGATATCATAAAAAGTGGAATATGTCATTGTTTGAAAAGCTTTTAGTGATGGAAATTATCTGCATTATACTGGATGGAGCAACGGCATGTACTGTAAATTATCTGGATGTGGTGAACGAAACCGTAAACCGAATTTTGCATATGTTGTTTTTGCTTAGCATAGATACAGTGGTTTATTTTATGTTTGTCTATATGCTGCAGACAACCGGAGAACTACGAAAAAGTAGAAAAAGGCGAGTAGTAATCACTCTGCCGTATGCGCTTAATGTGCTAATCGTGGTATTGAATATCAATTCTTTAGAGTACCGTGTAGGAAAATTTACAAATTATTCGATGGGAATTTCTGCATACACCTGTTTTATATCTGCTGCCATTTATATTATTCTGACTCTGGTTGTCTTTTTTAAACGGTGGAATTATATAGAAAAAGGCAATCGAAATAATATTTTGACGTATGTGTTGGTTTTGTTTGCTGCAATCAGTGTGCAGGCAATTATGCCGGAAATCTTAATTACCAGTGTTGCAACAACGGTGATTATTCTTGGAATTTATATGAATCAGGAGGATCCGGTCAAGGATGAGGTGTCCCGGTATCATGGAGAAATGATTATGGGCTTTGCTACACTTGTAGAGAATAAGGATGGCAGTACCGGCGGACATATTAAAAGAACAACGGCATATGTAAAGCTTCTTGCAGAAGAGCTTAGACAAAGAGGGTATTATAAGGAGATGCTTACAAAGGATTATATCAAAAATCTGTGTTTGGCAGCGCCAATGCACGATATTGGAAAAATAGCAGTGCCGGATGTTATATTACAAAAACCGGGTAGACTGACGGCGGAAGAGTATGAGGTGATTCAACAGCATACGGTTGACGGGGGAAGAATTATCGAAGAAACCTTTGGTCATCTTGGAAATGAACAGTATACACAGATGGCATATCAGGTGGCAAGATATCACCATGAAAAATGGAATGGGAAAGGTTATCCTGAGGGTCTGGCAAACAATGAAATTCCGCTTTGTGCACGCATTATGGCAATTTCAGATGTGTTTGATGCTGTATCGGAAAAGCGCTGTTATAGAGAAGCCATGTCATTAGAGCAAAGCTTTTCTATAATTCAAGAGGGAAAAGGGCGGGATTTTGATCCTGTAATTGCTGACATTTTTTTGGATATCAGGGATAAGGTAGAAGGGATTTATAATGAAATCAATGATGCATTGCGCTCGTAAAAGTATGGAGCGTACTCTGAAAAATAAGGCTGGCGGCTATAATGCCACCAGCCTTACTTTCCGTTCTTCATATACTGCATAGTAACGAAACCCGCTGTCCTTTAAAAGTGTGGCACATGTTTTGATATCGGCGCCTACATCGGACGGTGTATGGGCATCGGAGCCAAGCGTTAAAAGCTCGCCGCCGAGTTCGCGATAGCGGGTCAGGATTTCTGCTTTTGGGTGTGGAAAGGAAAGCCCCTTTCTGAGCCCTGCAGTGTTCACCTCCAGTGCCTGCCCGCGGGAAATCAGAATACGGAGTGTTTCTTCAATGAGGTTCATATAATCACGCACATTGTAGTCCTTTACGAGAGAAACAGAGTCCGGTAAATAGCGGATGATGTAGTCGAGGTGTCCTAGAGAGTCAAAGCAGGTATGTTCAGCCACGTTAGCATAAATATCTTCAAAATAACGTAGCAGACGGTCACCGGGAAGCTTCCAGTAGTCCTGTTCATAGGGATCAAGCTCGTCTACCACATGAGTAGAACCTATCACAAAGTCAAATGGGTGCGTTGCAAGAATGGTATCCATACGGTCTCGTAAATCCGGGCGGTCTGGGCGGAGCCCAAGTTCAATGCCAAGAAGCAACCTTGGCATGGTTTGATCTGCAGCATATTGTTCCTTTAGCGGCAACAGCTCGTTAAAGTATTCCTTTGTATCAAAGACAAACAGGGTAGCATCTCCCGGAAAGTCCAAATCCATATGGTCGGTAAAGCAGAGTGCAGAAAGCCCTGCTTTTTTTGCAGCTACAAGCATTTGTGCAGGCTCTGCATTAGAGTCACTGGAAAATTTGGTATGGGTGTGGGTATCGGCTAACAGCATAAGAAACTCCTCTTTCTAGCAGCTTTTATCGTTAGGCTTCACCGGGAGGCTTTCGCGATGGCCTGCTTTTAGTTTTGTATGTGTGATATGCGGCGGTTATTATTTTGCTTACTAGTCGTTAAGCTCTGTCAGAGCGGAAATATCCGGGGCTGCCATGAGAGAGTAATTGGTATAATATACGACAAAGCCAGGCTTTGCACCGTTTGGTTTCTTTACCTGCTTTTTGTCTACATAGTCAATTTCTACCTTTCCGGCATCCTTGTTTTTGGAATAATAAGCTGCCAGTGCTCCCGCGTCCTCAAATACGTGGTCAGGAATGTCTCTGCCGTCGTTTTTCAGAATTACGTGGGAACCTGCACAGTCCTTTGCGTGAAACCACCAGTCGTTTCCGCTTGCAAATTCAAAGGTGAGGTAGTCGTTTTGGTAATTGTTTTTACCGACATAAAGATCAAAGCCGTCCTTGGTGCGGTAGTGCAGAGGCTTTGACGTTACGCGTACCTTTTTCTCTTTTTTACCCTTTCCGCCCGCCTTTGCTACCATATGCTTCTTTAAATAGCCATATTCAGTAAGCTCGGCTTTAATCTGCACTAAATCCTCTTCGTGTCTTGCAATTTCCAGAGAATTTTTGATGGATTCCAAATGTAGGATGGCGGATTTTGTTTCCTTCACCTGCTCCGTTAGTGCTTCATGGGTACGTTTTAGCTTATTATAGCGTTCAAAATATCGCTTTGCATTGTCTAGCGCGGACATCGTTTCATCAAGCGGGATAGTCAGGGGCTCGTTTGTGTAGTAGTTGGTAACGGTAGTTTCTTTTGCACCCGGCTCCACACCATAGCCATAGGCGGTCAAAAGCTCGCCGTAAACCTTGTATTTGTCACGGGCTTCGGTATCCGCAAGCTGTTTTAACTGTAAATCGTATTTTTTTACTTCGCGTTCTAAGGCAGATTGCAGCACGCGGCGTAAATCAGAGGAACGCTGGCGGATACGGGTCACGGTGTTTTTCTCGGAATAAAACTCCTGAAGCAGTGCCGATACGGAAATATAATCCTCCGTATTGTAGTCGCCTTCCGCGTACATGGTAAGGTCAGTAGCAGAAAAGGCAATCGGTTCTCCGTCCTTTCGAATGAGGTTCGGCGCAAAGGAACCTGACTTAATATTGTCCATTAGCTCTGTAAAAATATGAAATAAATGCTGTAAAAAGTCTTCAGAAAACTCGCCGGCAGGCATATCCGGAGAAAGACCGGCACGGTGACAGAGCTCGTTTGCCGTCTGTGGGGAAAGACCGGTAAAGGTCGTATACAGTGCCTTGCTAAGTGCCATCGGCTTTTTTTGTAAGCATAAAAAGTCTTCCAGGGAAACGGTCAGTGGGTCTAGCTTTTTCTGTGTCTGTGGAATAAAGTAAGGACGACCCGGAAGTACCTCGCGGACGGAGCTTACCATACCGGACACACGCTTGATTGCATCTAAAATCATACCGTTTTCATCCACCAGAATGATATTGCTGTGCTTGCCCATGAGTTCTACCATAATATGCTTTCTGCAAACATCCCCAAGCTCGTTTAAATGCTCGACCGTAAGGTCTACGATACGTTCCAGACCGGGCTGGGTAATGGACAAAATTCTGGCGCTGTTAAAGTGCTTTCGCAGCAGCATACAAAAATTCGGTGCGGTCAGTGGGCTTTGTTTGCTGTCCTCCGTCAGATATAAAAGCGGGAGAGAAGCGTCTGCAGAAATCAAAAGCCTGTAGGTGTCATAATTTTTTATTTGCAGCAGCAGCTCGTCTTTTTCCGGCTGTGCAATCTTTACGATGCGTCCACCGGTTAAGGTGTCGGAAAGCTCCTTTACGAGAGCCGCGGTCATAAGTCCGTCAAATGCCATGATGATATCCTTTCTAAAACTGGAAATGGTACTGCGTTTTTTTATGTTGCACGCGTCAAAGCCTTTGAAAAAAGAAGTTTTCCAAAGGCTCGCGTGCGCCTTACGTTTGCCGTACTCTCGAATGTGTTGCATTCATCGTACTGCAAACGTAAGGCTCATTTTGCCTTCGCGCACATTATACCACAGTTTTGGAGAAAAGAGAACATTCAATATTTTGTGGCACATCCTGCAAATTGCTTCTAAATAACATAAAGTGGCGAAAGCGGAATTTATAAGATTTGACAAAATGGAAAAGGCAGCGTATGATAGAGGACGGTCAGACATTCGAAAGACATAATAGAATATCAGGTATACAAGAAAGGTTTACGAAGATTAAGTTCTAATTGCCGGGATTACACAGAAATTATCCTAAGAGGAAGCTCGCCAGCTCCACCTGTAAGCAGCTTTGCGGTGTGGTGGCGGTCAATGCGGACCGTTTTGCCAAAGTGATGGGAAATCTGAATTCCGGTAAAAAACTGACGGAAAGGAGCAGCAGATGAACAAAACAAAGGATGTGTTTTATAATCAGATTGGGAAACTGGTGCTCCCGATTCTAATTCAGAATCTGCTAAGTGCAGCGGTAAACTCTGCGGATGTGGTGATGCTGAAATTTGTAAGTCAGTCGGCAATATCAGCAGTTTCATTGGCGTCTCAGTATGCAAGTGTACTGTTTTCCGTGTTTTATGGATTGGGAACCGGTGTGACAATGCTATGTGCACAATATTACGGTAAAGGAGATATGCGTGCAATTAATGTAGTACAGGGGATTGCCCTGCGGTTTTCCATGGCATTTTCCCTGCTGTTTGCACTGTGTGCAGCATTGATACCGACGCAGATGATGAGATTGTTTACGGATGATTCGGAGCTGATTTCCTTGGGAGCTTCCTATCTCCGGATTCTCAGTATCAGCTATGTATGCTGGGGAATTATCGAGATATAT
>CAZCON010000092.1:0-6177 GCA_964500085.1 uncultured Lachnospiraceae bacterium | reverse complement strand
ACGCTCAATAATCGCTTTTATTCCCGGAGGCATATCATTATCCAATAACTGTTCTATATTACCAATTGTTAGCTCCGACTTTTCCTTGATTATTTCATCCGGATTTTCACGTAACTCCTTTAGTCGACAATGAAACATATTGATATAATGTTTAGTATCTAAAGAAAAATTAATATATGTACCACCGTATGAGTTACAGATTTCCTCATACTCATGTTGCGGATCAATAATAATAATTGCATCATCCGTAGTTAAAAATACACTTCCCTGCTCCAGCTTCGAACCGGTCATGGATTTTCCGGACCCCGGTATACCAAAAATGAACCCGTTAGGATTTACTAATTTCGTTCTTGAAAACACAATCGGATTTTTAGAATCCTTATTCACACCGTAAAAGAACGGCTTAGATGAATCGTCATATAACTCCATAACATGGAATGGAATAAATGCGGCTGCCGACTGCGTAAACATTGCTCTAAGGAATGATGTATTACGCACACCAATTGGCAGAGCCGTATTTATTCCTTCACGCTGCAACTGAAGATATACATTGAGCTTACAGCTATTTCCGGAACAAATTTGCTCTACCGTACTTGTATATCGCTCCAGTTCTTCCAATGAGTCTGCACATAACACGACCGTGATGCCAATCCAAAACTGTTTTTGGTCATTTTTTCGTACCGCATCCAGCATTTCTTCAATCTCTTCCTTTTCACGACGCACCTTATATGAGATTTCTGATGAAAAATTCTTCTGCTTGTTGCGCTTCTGCTGCTGTTTGGAAATAGTCGACTCCACACCCATATATTTAGACTCCAAAACCTTTTGAGTAACACGCTTCGGAATAGGTACTATATCCAATGTTATAAGACTTTCAATCGATAAGTCCGACAGTTCCCGGAAGAACTTATCCTCAATGGTTTCTCCATAAGAATGAGGATCAATATACAAAGCACGAACATACTTCTTACCTATCCTTGCATATTTTGGATGAGATGTTGTCCAATCAATTATAGCCGGACATATCTCATTTCTCCAATCACTACCGTTCTCAATACACCGTTCAATAGAACATCCCGCCTCATCGATTCCTTGATAAAAGTCACGAAGTATATTTAATCGTTCATCTCCTGAAAGCGGCATTAACTGGCAACCAAATCCAGCATATTCTTTGATATAGTTTGCTTCCAGGGAAATCATTGCCTTCTCTGCTTCCTTCCACCCTCCTTTTTTATCAAGAATCACGGTCAAATACTTCTTCTGCTCAATTCCCTGCTTATCATCAATAATCTTACTCCGCATAATATCGTTATAGCATTCTCTTGCCTCATCATATGTATCACCGCGCTTTTTATACATCACCTTCTCTTCCAACGTACGCATAGAACGACGCTTATTGTATATCGTTATCTTAGAAGGATTGCTGAAAGCATTTAATGTCTTTGACCATTGGTCAAAGAAAATAACTTGCTCTCCATACGCCTTATTAGAATAGTTAATATCATTAATATCAAACGTTTTGGAATACTTGTCTTGTCCAATCTCAAACATCCCTCCCGGTGAAACTCTCCGAATCTCAATCGCCTCCTGAACAGAGGACGGATTCTCATGCCATACCGGGTCAGGCTTTTTCAAATTTTGAAACTGTATCGACGTGCTTTCAATTAGTGCCATATTTTCATTCCTCCTCTTCTTACATCATCTCATCGAAAAGTCGTAAATAAATATCCGACTCCTTTTCTTCCTTTTTGGCGGTTTCTTCTCTATAAAAGGGATTCATCTTTACCGCATCTGTCGTCTGTATCAGATTCGTTTTTTGGAGTTCCCACGGACGCAATGTTAGCAAATTTCCATATGCCGTTTTCAACTCATATGGAAAATTCACCATCTTACATTGATACTTCTGCAATTTTTTCTCTAGTAAAGACTGAATTTCAGGTAAGTGCTCAATTTCTGAACCCAACACAAAATAGATTCCGGCAAACACGTATTTTCTCTGATTTTCCCCTTCATTTTCCAACACACTGCCTATACCATGCCGTTTTCTGATTAGATATGAAAAAATATTATCTGCAGAAAAATACTCGTTTTTTATCTTGGCAGCGACCATTTTGTCATCTACTGGTTCGAAACACGTTACCAGTAAACGACACGCCGGAAAAGCTTTTATAATCTGACAAACTTCCTTGGTATGCTCAGATAATATACGCGGAATATAATATACACAGCGCCCCTCATTGCCATCTAAAATTCGAATCCCGGCCCCCTCCTCGGCTCTGTTTTTCATGTCCATATCAGAGATCCAATCCAACCACCCAGATGCAAGATAACTGTTTACATCCATCCTACTTCCTGGTTGATCAGACATTACCAGTCGGTGCATACAGCGCAAACGCTCATTTGCATTCATCGGATGCAATGTAATCCCGAAGGTATGAAGATTACTTTGTACATCATCTTCAAACGCACGGAACGTCTCGCTAATATCTATAAAACTCTTTCCTTCGAGGCGTATTAACAAAACCACTCGTTTCTCAACAAAGTCTTCATAAAAGCAAAAATTTACATCTGCACCGCGTAACAACATCGTGCAGCCTTTGATTTTTTCTACATTACTTGCATCGACCGCATTCTCTTCGCAGAAATATGTTTTCTCATAGGCAGTACCGCGCTTAACAATACCACTTTCTGAAATCATCTGAATTCCGGTATTGTGTAACAGCTGTTCTGGAACTTCATAACAGTTCTCTCCTGGAATCTGTCCTTTTATCAACTTAAAAGCTTTTCTTCCTCCTCTGTGTCCCATAGGATTCCTCCTCAATTATTTTCTTTTCTACTGAAATCGTTCAGATACACTAGTTCTCCGCCATAATACGCCATACAGCCATTAAGAACGGCGTTATACCAATCACATCCCTGCAAGTCACATCTGAAGAAAAACGCATTTTCTAGGTTACAATGTGCGAAATTAGAATTTGCCAGACTGCAATTAATAAAAATTGCGCGCTGCAGGTCAACCTCTCTGAAATCATATCCCTCCATGTGCTCATCAAAAAATACCTTGTCACACGTTCTCATTCTTCGGCGAATCTCCTTTGCAAAATGAAACTCTTGCTGCTTTCGTTCACGATAACTTCCATTTGCCTCTAACACCATTTTCATATCGTTACAGTGTGTGGCATAGTCCAATGCGACAAGCTTTTTATACCATCGACTGCGAAGCTCATCCATTCGCTCCATATACCGCGTCTCATATACTCCGAAAGGCAAACTTATCATTTCCGGAGGAACGTTTTTCCCATTCCCTTGGCGTAACAGAAAATGTACCTCCTCGCCGATGCAGACCCCTAACTTCTTCTCTGTCGCCGAAGTAGTGTAAAATGTCTGCAACATCTCCTCCTCCTGTGATAAAGAAAACTTCGCCGAATCTTGTATATTCCCTACCAGCGTTTTTCGAAAAACCGCTGTTATTCTTTTTCCATCCGCGAAAACTCTACTTTCACCGGATGCCTTTGCCGCAGCATATCTTTCATTTATCAGTTCCGAAGAAGCCTCCAGTCGGAACATGTACATTCCGAAAGCCTCCACATACTCCGTGCAACGGTCCTGCTCCGAGATATCCTTTGTATTCTCGTACTCCGCAATAATAGCGCATTTGTTGTCTGGTTTATTCATGACATTCCTCTTTTCAAATGTACTTTTTCCTATTATCGCACGTTCTTCTTTTCTTGTTCTCCACTTTAGTAGAGTTTTTCTCATCAAAAAAGGTACCTTGGGACCAACATCCAAAGATACCTTTTTTGATGAACTTATTCATTTTTGAGATAAAGCTGGTTCTCCAACCTAAGATTAATCGGGAGTAAACTTCGATACTGTGTTATAACATCATCATACAAAATACCTTTATATTTAGGAATCTCAACAGTAATAGCAGTATAATACCTCATTGCTTTCGTTCCTTCTGCATCTCTGTTCATACCATGTAATATGAAAAAAGGGTTGTATAGCGATGAAGTCCGCATAGTAATAGTTTTCTTCACAACAGTATCCCATTTCAAGTGTTGTACACGCAACTCTTCTTCGCTAAGATACTGTTTCGGTGGCTTACATACCGGTAAATCCGATCTTGAAAAGCCATTTTCAAACAATTCCTGTTCCTGCTCCGTACTTGCAAATGCCGTTTTCTGTATCTTGCCTTCCAATGTGTTTTTTGTGTAGCTGAAGTGGCTCTCGTGTGGATAAAAATAATCCTCTATACCGTTACACGTATAAGAATCAACATCTTGCGGATTAACTTCCGATAACGTTAAAATCGTCCATGTAATTCGAACTGTGCTTTTTGTCCCTGATAAATCAGGCAACAAAATTGGAAGCTTAATATTCTGTTTCGGCAAAATGCTTCCTTCATATAAAACCAGAACTTTATTGTCTTCACAGTTCAAAATATTGCTTATATCATCTTCACAAAAACCATATCCAATCTCTTCTATTCCTGTCTCTTCTACACCTTTTGCAGTATGAATCAGTAATGTTCTTGCCATTTGCGGAGAAATCTCAGGTGCTAGTGCTAACATTCTCCCTAACTTTCCGGTAGCAATAGGTGAAGCAAAACTTGTCCCACACGAGGTCGTAGTTTTATTCTCAGTTGTGCTTATAAGTACAACTTGAGTTTCTAACGAGCCCCCGAACTCCACAACATCCGGCTTGATTTTACATCCTTCTCTTCCTGGTCCCACACAGCTATAAGTAGCACGTACCTTTTCACCGTTCCGATCATATGTATATGCGCCAATTCCTAATCCGTTAACTAAATCTGCCGGAGCTTGTACCCTATTAAACGGATATGGTAAGTCACCATCATTTCCTACCGCAACACAAAACAACGGATGATGTGGTAATAACGATAACATATCTAGCGCATAAGTAAATCTGCTAATATCATCATCCACAATTGCCCCTCTCGGACCGAAGGAAAGGTTATATAACTTTATTTCTGGATGTGATGGTACTACTTTTTCAATTTCATCTATTGCTGGGTACAGACCACTATCCTCTATCGGATTTCCTGTTTGATTTTGCGGCAATATCCTAAAACTTTTTACATTTACCATGGGTGTATCTAATACATCGCTTGGCTTTTTATAATTAAGTGCCCCATATAAAACTGCCCCACATACCCCAGTTCCATGATTCATTAATGCAGGATATTCTGGTACTGTCGTTAAATCCTGCCCTTGTACATAATCTTTTAAATGAGGCAATGTTGTATTTGCACCGCCATCAAAAACTCCCACAGTAACTTGTGGTTTTCCTTTATACACCGGTGGCAAAGGTGCATCAAAAAAAGAACCGCCTCTCATATTGGGAATATTGATTTCGCCTAACGGGTGAATTGTTCTCAATGGGTTGAATCTTGCCATTCTTTGGATAACTTCTTTAGAACATTCCGCCGCACAAAATACAGGACCATTATTATATCCTACAATACGGTATTTATTCTCTTCTAAATCTAGCAAATCCAAAAATTGCTTCATTGCAAACTCATCATTCCAAACAAAAGGATGTAATACAATTTCAACTAATCCACTATTCCATGTTACTGGAAAACCTGCTATTTTTTCGTCAGGTAAAAGCAAATCTATCGTCCTTATCGAGCATATCTGATTCTGCCAAGTAACCATATTATCTTTTTCACCGCTTGTAAGGACATTCTTTAACTTTTCAAGTCCTTCATTATTGGTCTTTGCAAAGTAAAGTTTTGACTTAACACTTCCCTCATCCGATTGAGAAATAGTATACTTTCTACCTCCCAGAGGAGAAATTCCATTTATCGACAGAAGCGCATCTGGAGAATACGATTTAGCTTCAAACTTAGGTTCCATTCTAACGCAAATAACCTTATCTGACAAAAAGATTTCATTACTACGCTTAATCTCTTCTTGAATTGATGAGATGCAATTGATCAAAATCTCCTTATTCTCATGATATGTATGAGGCATTTTACGTGGTCCACCATAGTAGCGCTTTTCAATATTGCTGACATACACTTCACCACGTCCTAAAATCGGATGCTTATTGCTCATTTTTATTCCTCCTTCTGAAGATATCTACTTACAGATGATGCAGAAATTTTGGTTATTTTGGAAATGTCCCTAATGCTTAGCGATGGATTTGCTG
>CAZCON010000091.1:0-6204 GCA_964500085.1 uncultured Lachnospiraceae bacterium | reverse complement strand
GGGTTGTTTTTCTAAGGTTTCCGGTGAGTTTTTTGAAAATGTATTAGAAGAAAACAGTGAGGATGCGACAGAGCTTTTTTCAACGGTTGAGGTTCCGGAAGGAATTGCCTTTGCTAATGTTACGGATGCGCTGAATGTCAGAAGCGGTCCAAGTACAAATTATTCCCGTGTAGGCAAGCTTGGTAAAAACGCTTATTGTATTGTGGAATCTGTAGAAAACGGCTGGGCGAAGATTACCTCCGGTAGTGTAAAGGGCTATTGCACTACCCAGTATCTGATTATGGGGGACGAGGCAGTTGCACTTGCGGAAACATTAGGAACCGTAACCGCTACCGTTCGCAGCGGTATCATAAATTTGAATGTACGTTCCGCACCGGACACAACAGAGGACAATGTGATTGCAAAGGTCAGAGGCGGTCAGAGCTTTAAGGTAATAAAGGAAGTTGTAATCAACAAAAACGATCCGGAAGCAAAGAAATTTGTACAGATTGAGTGGAATACGGATACAGAGAAGAATGCGGAGGCATATATCAGTGCGTCACATGTTACAATTGCCTACCAGTATAAGGAAGCGGTGGAAAGCAGCAGCTATGGTGACGGAGTTTCCCAGCTTCGTACCAATCTGATTGATTATGCCATGAGATTTCTCGGTACGCCATATGTATGGGGAGGCAACAGCCTGACGAATGGTGTTGACTGTTCCGGCTTTGTACAGCAGGTGTTTAAGGCATACGGTTACACGACTCCGCGTGTTTCAAGAGACATGGCGGCAAAGTACAGCAGAGTTTCCACTTCGGAGGCAAAGGCCGGCGATTTGGTATTTTACCATAATTTACGAACCGGTGTGGTTGACCATGTGGCAATTTACATTGGAAACGGAAAGATTATTCATGCAAATAATGGTGTCGAGATTTCCAACGTAAATTACCGTACAGTATACAAGTATGCAAGAGTTATCTGGGATTGATAAGAAATGTGAAACAGGCCGTTTAAACCGTGCAGAATCGAAAGAGACTGCACGGTTTTTATGCCTTGACTTTTTTTTCCCTTACGACTATACTTTATTTTGTATAAAAATATCTAAAAGTGAGGGTGTTTATGAAATATGTTGTGATTGCGATACTGCTTGTCGGACTGCTGGTATTGAAAGGCTGTTACGACCGCAAACAGTATCGTAGCAGGGTGCGGAAAAAGCTGAAAGCTGAATTTGGAACAGTGTCCGAGGAGGAGTATACCGAGGAAAAAATAAAGTCAATGAAAAGCTACTTTGATGCGGTGCGTCGTCCTGCTTATGATGTGGATGATATTACGTGGAATGATTTGGAACTGGAAGAGCTTTTTATGGTACTAAATCGTTCAGTCAGTGCGGTAGGAGAGGAATATTTGTATGCGATGCTCCGGCAGCCGGTGTTTGACCGGACAGAGCTTGCGGAGCGGGAACGCTTACTTCAATTCTTACAGACGGAGGAAGAAAAAAGACTTGACCTGCAACAGGCACTATATCAAATTGGTAAAAATAACCGAATGTCAGTATATGCCTGCATGGAGTATCTGAAAGGAATCAAGAGAGAGTCTAATTTCTCACACTGGTTGTCTGCGGTGGCATTTTTTGTAGCTGTGGTATCTGCTTTTTTTGTGCCGGCAGCCGGTGTATTTGCCACTCTTGTGTTGGCAGTGATAAATATGGTAACCTATCTGAAACGGCGCTCGGAAATGGAAGTGTATTTGAATACGGTAACCTTTCTGATTCGACTGCTCTACGCAAGTGAGGATATGACAAGGCTTGACATTCCGGAGCTGGCGGCATATACGGAACGCATGAAATGTCTGAACCGGAATTTTGCGGCATTTAAGCGCAATTTTTGGATTATCGGGAGTCGGAAGCCAACCGGTGACCTTATGGATATGCTTGTGTCTTATGTTCGTATGCTGTTTCATATTGATTTAATCAAATTTAATTCCATGCTAAGGATTTATGACCGTCATGTGGAAGAATTAAAGGAGCTTTACACGGTGGCAGGGTATCTGGATGCACTTTGTTCCATTGCCTCGTTTCGTGCGCTGCTTGAAGCGGATGGATATTGTATTCCGGAGCTTTCAGAGGACAAGCGGCCGTTTTATGAAGCAGAGGAATTGTACCATCCGTTGCTTAGGAGTCCGGTAAAAAATTCGATTTATACAGAGAAAAGCGTGCTTTTGACCGGCTCAAATGCCTCAGGAAAGTCCACCTTTTTAAAGGCGGTTGCAATCAATGCCCTTTTGGCGCAGACGATTCATACTGCCACGGCAAAGACATATCGTGCTACTTATTTTCAAATTCTGTCCTCAATGGCACTACGGGACAATATGCAGGAAAACGAAAGCTATTTTATTGTGGAAATCAAGTCCTTAAAGCGTATTTATGAGGCGACCAATGCACCTGTTTGTACGCTTTGCTTTGTGGATGAGGTATTACGTGGAACGAATACGGTAGAACGTATCGCGGCTTCCAAGGAGGTGCTTTTGGGGCTTGCCAAAAGCATCCGTACCATTTGTTTTGCGGCGACTCATGATATTGAGCTTACCTATCTTTTGGAACAGGAATGCGACAATTACCATTTTGAGGAAACCGTGACGGAGGAAACCGTGACGTTTGACTATCGTCTGCATGGGGGAAGGGCAAATTCCAGGAATGCAATTAAGCTTCTTAGGATGCTTGGCTATCCTGAGACAATGATTCAAAAGGCAGAGGATACTGCAAGACATTTTCTGACAACGGGGGAATGGCAATGATGAAGGTGACAATGTATACAGACGGAGCGGCGAGAGGAAATCCGGACGGTCCGGGAGGGTACGGTACCGTGCTTTCCTGCGTGGTTAATGGCGCAGAGCATTTGCGGGAGTATTCCGGTGGCTATGTGCGTACCACAAACAACCGTATGGAGCTGATGGCAGCGATTGTAGGGTTTGAAGCGCTCAATAAACCCTGCGAGGTGGACGTGTATTCCGATTCCCAGTATCTTGTCAAAGCATTCAATGAACACTGGCTGGAGGGCTGGATAAAAAAAGGATGGAAACGCGGAAAGAATGAACCGGTGAAAAACGTAGATTTGTGGAAGCGGCTGCTTGCGGCAATGGAGCCGCACAGAGTACAGTTTTTCTGGGTCAAGGGGCACGCGGGGCATCCGCAGAACGAACGGTGCGATGTGCTTGCCACTACGGCTGCCGATGGGGATGGGCTGCTGGTGGATGAAGGGCTGGAAGAAGGTTGAATGCCGGACAGAAGGCCGGAGAAAATAACAGGGTTCGAGTGACAGAAAATGAGGAAATTGGATGCGGATATTTTTGGAAAACGCAGAAAAATATACAGACCTTTAAAGGTCAGGAGGATACATGGATAAGGCCACGTATGAGATGTTGACGCCGATGATGCAGCATTACCTTGATACAAAGGCGGCTTACGGCGACTGTATTTTATTTTACCGACTGGGCGATTTTTACGAAATGTTCTTTGAGGACGCGGTAACTGTTTCCAGAGAGCTGGAGCTTACCCTGACCGGAAAAAGCTGTGGACTTCCGGAACGTGCGCCGATGTGCGGTGTGCCGTTTCATGCAGCAGACACCTATCTAAACCGTTTGGTGGCAAAGGGCTACCGCGTGGCAATTTGCGAGCAGGTCGAAGACCCGAAGCTTGCAAAGGGCATGGTAAAGCGCGAGGTGACGCGGGTAGTAACACCGGGCACGAATACCAACACGCAGAGCTTAGAGGAAGGAAAAAACAACTACCTGATGGGGATTTATTACAGCGGGGATGCGTTTGGTATTTCTGCGGTGGATGTAACGACCGGGGATTATTATGTGACGGAAGTAGACGAAGCGAAAAAAGCAGCAGATGAGCTGATGAAGTTTACACCGTCGGAGCTTATCTGCAATGCGGCATTTTCTATGAGCGGTGTGGAACTGGAGGAGTTCAAGAGCCGCTACCACATGGCGGTCGAGGCACTGGACGAACGCTTTTTTGAGAGCTCTGCCTGCGAGCGGGCTTTAATGAACCATTTTAAGGTAGGGACACTTGCCGGATTAGGACTTACGGACTTTCCGCTTGGCGGGATTGCCGCCGGCGCAGTCATGCAGTATTTAAAGGAAACCCAGAAGACCTCGATGGAACATATTACGCAGCTACAGACCTATGTAACCGGAAAGTACATGATTTTAGACGGCAGTACCAGAAGAAATCTGGAGCTTACGGAGACGCTTCGGGAAAAGCAAAAGAGAGGCTCCCTTCTCTGGGTACTGGATAAGACAAAAACCGCCATGGGCGCAAGGCTTCTGCGTAGCTGTATGGAACAGCCTCATTTAGAAAAGGAGGAAATCAACGACCGCCTGACGGCGGTGGAGGAGCTAAAGGAGAACGGCATTACCAGAGCGGAGCTTCGCGAGTATCTGAATGCGGTGTATGATTTGGAGCGGTTACTCAGCCGCGTTACCTACCGCTCAGCAAATCCGAGGGATTTGCTGGCGTTTCAGACCTCTCTTTCCATGCTTTCTCCGATTAAAACGTTGCTTTCTGATTTGCATGCACCGCTTTTACGAAAGATAGAGGAGGATTTGGATCCCCTGTCGGATTTAAGCGAATTGATCGAGGCTTCCATCGACCCGGACGCACCGCTTGCCGTGAAAGAGGGCAGCATTATTAAGAGTGGGTATCATGAGGAGGTAGACCGTCTGCGTCTTGCAAAAACGGAAGGCAAGGGTTGGCTTGCCGAGGTGGAGGAACGGGAGCGGGAAGCCACCGGCATTAAAAATTTGAAGATTAAGTTTAACCGTGTGTTTGGTTATTACTTTGAGGTAACCAATTCTTATAAGACAATGGTGCCCCAGAGCTGGATTCGCAAGCAGACCTTAACGAATGCGGAGCGTTACACGACCGAGGAGTTAAAACGATTAGAGGAGGATATTTTAGGCGCCGAGGACAAGCTGTTTTCTCTGGAATATTCCCTGTTTGCAGAGGTTCGTGAGGCAGTGGCGGCAGAGGTGGTTCGCATCAAGCAGACTGCAAAGGCAGTGGCATGGCTGGATATGTTTGCTTCTCTTGCCACGGTGGCGGAAAAGAACCGTTTTGTGCGCCCGGAAATCAACAAGGAGGGTGTAATTGACATTGTTGGTGGAAGACATCCGGTGGTGGAGCAGATGATTCCAAACGATATGTTTGTAGAAAACGACACCTACCTTGATAATCAGGACAAACGTATTTCCATTATCACGGGACCGAATATGGCAGGAAAATCCACCTATATGCGTCAGACAGCACTCATTGTCTTACTGGCGCAGCTTGGCAGCTTTGTACCGGCAAAGAGTGCAAAAATCGGCATTTGCGACCGTATTTTTACCCGTGTGGGTGCTTCTGATGACCTTGCTTCCGGTCAAAGCACGTTTATGGTGGAAATGACCGAGGTCGCAAATATTTTACGAAATGCAACGAAGAACAGCCTGTTGATTTTAGATGAAATCGGCAGAGGAACGAGTACTTTTGACGGACTAAGCATTGCGTGGGCAGTCGTGGAGCATATTGCAGACCGGAAGCGTATCGGTGCAAAGGCGCTGTTTGCAACTCATTACCATGAGCTGACGGAGTTAGAAGGAAAACTCCCTGCGGTACATAATTATTGTATTGCGGTCAAGGAGCAGGGCGAGGATATTGTGTTTTTGCGTAAAATCATTCCGGGCGGTGCGGACAAAAGCTACGGCATTCAGGTAGCAAAGCTTGCCGGCGTGCCGGGCGATGTGCTTGCACGCGCAAGAGAAATTGCAGAGGAGCTGGCAGAACGTGATATTACGAAAAACGCCTCCCGGATTGAAGTAAAGCAGGGAGAAAAAAACACGGGCAAGACAAAGGCGAAAAAAGCGGAAAAGGATATCTTAAACGGGCAGCTTACGATGTTTGGAACGGAGGAAGCCAAGGACGCGGGCATAACAAAGACGCTTTGTGAGCTTAATCTGTCCATGATGACGCCGATTGACGCGCTGAATATGCTTTATCAGCTACAGGAACAGGCAAGGACGCGGTAATCGGCAAAAAAGAGGGTATGTCTGCTGCGGAAAACGAAAGCTGCTGTTATAAGCGGCAGCGTTGCGTTCTATTCTGTAGAAAAACGGGAACCCAAAGCGTGTGTCTGAAAATCAGACGATTGCAGGGAGGAAAGGAGCAGTACCATGGGAAAGATC
>CAZCON010000090.1:0-6257 GCA_964500085.1 uncultured Lachnospiraceae bacterium | reverse complement strand
GCCACTTACCAAAAAGGGCAATTCCGATATCGGAAGCGGCTTCAACGATGACCCGCTCTGGCTCATTGCAGGCACCTCCGCTTATGTCAGAGAAACCGGCGACCTTTCGATTTTACGCGAAACCGTGCCGTATGACAACGACAGATCCGTTGCCACCTCTCTTATGGAGCACCTAAAGCGTTCTTTCGATTATACCGTAACTCACAAAGGTCCGCACAGCCTTCCGTTAATCGGTCGTGCAGACTGGAATGACTGTTTAAACTTAAACTGTTTTTCCGAGCATCCCGGAGAATCCTTCCAGACCTTCGGTCCGAGCGAGGGTCCAGTCGCTGAGTCCGTTTTTATTGCAGGTATGTTTGTAAAGTACGGTGAGGAATATGCACAGCTTGCCGAATTGCTTGGTGACGCTGCAGAAGCCGCCCGTGCCCGTAAAGAGGTCGCCGCAATGTACGACGCCATTCTTGAAAGCGGTTGGGACGGCGAATGGTTTCTTCGTGCCTACGATGCCTACAGCAATAAGGTGGGCTCCGCAGAATGCGCGGAAGGTCAGATTTTCATCGAGCCGCAGGGGTTCTGCGTTCTTGCAGGTGTCGGAGTTAAGGAGGGGCTTGCAAAGAAAGCGCTGGATTCCGTAAAGGAGCGTCTGGACACCAAATACGGTGTGATGATTTTACAGCCTGCTTATACAAAATATCATTTAGAGCTTGGTGAAATCACCTCCTATCCGCCGGGATATAAAGAAAACGCAGGTATCTTCTGCCACAATAATCCTTGGGTTTCCATTGCGGAAACCGTCATCGGCAGAGGCGACCGTGCATTTGAAATTTATCAAAAAACCTGTCCTGCCTATGTGGAGGAAATCAGTGAGATTCACCGCACGGAGCCATATGTCTACTCCCAGATGGTTGCCGGTCGGGATGCGAAGTTCCACGGCGAGGCTAAAAACAGCTGGCTGACCGGAACTGCAGCCTGGACCTTTGTCAATATTTCACAATATATTCTTGGTGTGTATCCTACCCACACGGGGCTTTCCATCAATCCGTGTGTACCAAAGGGATTTGGCGATTTCACGTTGACCAGGGCATTCCGCGAAGGCATCTATCACATTGAAGTCAAAAACCCGTCAGATGTTGAAAAGGGAATTGCTTCCCTTGTTGTAGACGGTACTCCGATAGACGGTCACATCATTCCTTATGTAAAAGGAAAGACCGAATACCATGTTACCGTAACAATGGGCTAAGCTCCCGTCCAAATTTGCCGTCATCATTTTTTCGAATACCTTTTTTCACGGAACAACCCCTCGGACGAAAGTCCGAGGGGTTGTTTCATGCTCTTCTTTTCACTACTCCGGTTATATTCTCCCAGTGATCCAATACATAACGTCCAATCACCGGGTCATACATTTTACCAAGATTCCTTTCAATCTCCCTATAGCAATATTCAAAATCAAACGCTTTACGATAACACCGGTTGGAGGTCATGGCATCAATAGAATCGCAAATCGCAATAATCCGTGCCCCCACCGGGATTTCATTTCCCGCCCGTCCGGTAGGGTAGCCCTTCCCATCATACCGCTCATGATGCAGCAGAACAATCTCCGACAATTCACGAAGCACGGAGGATTTTCCCAAAATCTCTGCACCGATTATGGTATGCTTTTTCATACACGCAAACTCCTCCTCCGTCAGCCTCCCCTCTTTTTTCAGTACTGCATCCGGCACCCCGATTTTCCCGATATCATGCAAATGCGCCGCCATATGAATTTTTTCAATATCCTTTTCCTTTAATCCGATAAGCTGACAAATTCTCAATGCCATATCACTGACGCGTTGTGAATGTCCCGCAGTGTAAGTATCTCTTGCATCAAGGGCACAGGTAATACAATCTATAATTTCATGATACTGATTACCATTTTCGCAAAAATTACATTCCATGGTAAATTCCCCCTCCTCTTTTGTAGTTAGCTCACACTAACTACAATTATAGCAGGAATCCCCAAAATGTCAACCTTCCATGATGCGCTGCTTTGAAATTTCACCTAATTTGGAACGGCATTACTCCGTCTTTACCAATTCATCCAGCTTTGTCCTTACGTTTCCTGTCACCTCATAAACCATCTGGCTGGCAGTAGCAATTTCATCCGAAGAAGCCACCATTGTCTTTACCTGATTTTCCACCTTACATACAATCTCAAGAAGTTCATCCGCACTTGCAGTCAATTCACCAATAGACGCACCGATATCCTCCTTTGTCTGATTGCTTTCGCTTACGGTATTCTTAGAATTATCTGCCAGCACCTTTATCTGATCTGCCACAACAGCAAAGCCTTTCCCCGCTTCGCCGGCTCGTGCCGCCTCTATGGAAGCATTTAATGCCAACAGGTTTGTCTGGTTTGCTATACCGATTACGGCATTGTTGTTCCTCTCCAAATCACTTAACGACGTACTGATCCGAAGCAACGCATTCTGCAGATTTTCCGTAAAGGTCTTCACCTCGCCTACCGCATCCGAAATATTAAGACTTTCCTTCACATTGGTAGTACAGGCTGCTTCCATCCCTTCCACGGTAGTATTCAGCATTGCAAACTCTTCGTCAATATGCTCGGAAAGCATTTCCTGTTTTTCTTTTTCGCGGGTATGCAGTTCCCGCATATTTTCCACAAGCTGCTCGTTTTCTTCCTTTTCTTCAATTACAATTTCCTTTACATAATCCACACAGTTTTCCTTGTGGTTGAATCCATTAAAGATTGCCGCTGCCATCTGCTGGCAGTTCGCATAACCGCAGCCGCCGCAGTTAATATGACGCTTATCCTCCGTATCCTTCTTCATAGCATGGAAAATAACCTCCAGCTCCTTCTGTGAAGGTATCTTTACCTGACAGTTTGCACTCTTATCGGTATACTGCCGGATAAAATCCTCCAACCGCAGATTACGAAAGCTATGATTCAGCTTTTCCAGTCTCTGCTTTGGCGTAAGCCGTCTGCCCCATGCCGTCTTCTTATCATTTTTTTTGCTCTCTTCCTTTATTTTTCCAAGTGCATAATAGGTATCGTCCGTTTTTGCCAGCTCCGGCTCCACAGCTGTTCCATACAGGCAGCCGCCGCTGCAATTTAAAGCATCTACAAACAGATACGGTGTCTCTCCCTTGCGGATTCGCTCCTTGTTTTTCTCCAGATAGTCATACATATGCTTTTCGCCTTCCATCTGGCGTAGAAAGACATCCTCGCCCAAAAGCCAGTATACATTTTCCCGTAAGCCCCCCGGCATCGGATAAACAGAACCAAGACCATACTCTAGCTCGTCACTGACCGGAGTGCCTGTCAGCTTATGCTCCCGTACATACTGCATCAGCCGTTCGAAGGTCACATTGTACTCTACATAGCCATAGGTATTCGGGTCATCTATTTCATTTTTCTTTGCAATACACGGGCTGATAAAGGCAAGCTTATCCGTTAAACCCATATACTTCCTTGCATAAATGGCACTGCACATCATCGGGCTGTGTACCGGCATAAGCCTTGGAAGAAGCTCCGGCAGATACTTCTCAATGTACCCCACCACTGCAGGACATGGTTGGGAAATACCGCCGGTAAAATTATGCTTTTGAATATAGTTAATATAAGCCCACGTCGTAATATCCGCACCATGGGACACGCTCAAGAGCCGGTTTACTCCGGCAGCCTTCAGAGCGCCCAATACACTTTCATATTCCTTATAATAATTTGCCTTAAAAGCAGGCGCAAGAATGACGGAGATTTTTTCTCCTCTTTTCAAATCTGCAAAAAAGCGCTCCGTATCATCCACATACTCTCTGGCATGGTGCTCGCACACGTCAAAGCATGCGCCGCAGGCAATACAGCAGTCTCCGTTTACCACAATTTTATTTTTCCCATTCTCTTCTATTGCAATACTTGCCCCCTGACAGCTGCATGCTCCGATACACCGGTTACAGCCTACACACAAATCATTGGTAAAAATCAATTGGTTCATCTTCTGCTCCTCTCTTCAGCACAGGCTTATCTAAGGTTCATTTCTCTGTTACGTCTATATTTTAACGCGTTTTATTTCTCTTTGCAACTTGTTTTAAAACGTTCGTTTTAAAACACCGGTTTGTTCGTTTCAATCACCATTTTCACTTAAGAATCATAAGGAATTATTAAGAATTCTGCTACTGCTTTTTTCATCCGGATATGATAAGATTAAGAAAACGTCAGAAATCGTTTTACCGGGAGGACATTATGTATAAAATCTTAGTTTGTGATGATGACAAAGAGATTGTAGAAGCCATCCGTATTTATCTGTCCGGCGAAGGCTATCAAGTGATTTCAGCCTACACCGGAACCGAGGGGCTTGACGCTGTTCACGCGGCTCCGCCCCACCTTGCCATTCTGGATATTATGATGCCGGAGCTGGACGGAATGCATCTGACCGGAAAGCTGCGGGAGGAGGGGTATACCTTCCCGATTCTCTTTCTCAGTGCAAAAACAGAGGATACGGACAAGATTCTCGGACTCAATATCGGTGCAGATGATTATATCACAAAGCCGTTTCGCCCCCTGGAGCTGGTGGCACGTGTAAAGTCCGCCCTGCGCCGCTATACCACCTTTGGCAGTCTTCCGGAGGAAAGCACAGAGCACTGCTATACCGTAGGAGGTCTTACCATTAACGACGACACAAAGGAGGTCACGGTGGACGGAGAATCCGTGCGTCTGACCCCTACGGAATATTCCATGCTACTGCTTCTTGTCCAGAACAAAGGCCGCGTATTCTCCACTGAGCAGATTTTCTCCGCAGTCTGGAACGAGCCCTCCTATGGTGCAGATAACATTGTTGCCGTACATATCCGTCACATCCGTGAAAAAATTGAAATCAATCCGAGAGAACCCCGTTATCTGAAGGTTGTCTGGGGGCTTGGCTATAAGATAGACTGGCAGAGCTAAACAAAAGGAGGACTTATGAAACGAATCTTTTATTCCGGCATAACCAAAACACTATTGGCGCTTTTGCTCTTATTCTGCTGTACTGCCGCTACTCATTATTCCTTTCTCACCCTGCGGGTACCGCTTCTTTACGGGAACGCTGATACGGTCTGCGAAACCAGACAGTATTCTGAGCTTTTTGCCAAATACATCGAACGCACTGCAGTTTATGCGCGTTATCGCGAGGAAGGCTATTCTTTGAGCACCTCCTCCGAAAACTCTGAGCTTGCTTTGCTTTTGGACGGCGAACTCGCCGATAGGGATTTAGAGGCTGCTCTGTATAATGTTTACAGCTTAAACGAAACAGCCTTTTATTACTATCATTCCAAAATCAACGAGGCTCCGTCAAACTACCAGTATTACATAGTAAATCAAAAAACAGGGGTCGTCTATGCTTCCCGGAATTTTACACAGTATGCTTCTGCTACAAGCGGAAGCATTGAAAAATTTCTTGAAGAGGGAATTCTGAATGAAACCATTTATGTCATTGTAAATACCGGAAATAACCGTGTTCTGACCCACGGCGGAAATTCTGATGTAATAAATCGTTCCAGTCTTCTCTGGTCTATTGATTTTTTACAACGGAATCTTTCTGAAATGGAGGAGGATACCTACTACGATATAAGCTATACCATATCCGACGAGGCCACCGAGCCGTCTTCCGAAAGCATTAAGGAAAGCGTGCCTGACGCAGACGCATTAAAAAATGTGATTAAGGATCCGGATTACCCTTTTTCAGACCCCATCATTTCCCAGACCGGTCCGGAGGCTTCACAGAACGGAGAACCACCGGTGATACCTAACCGTGGTCCCTATCTGCTTTATGCGTTTGTCGCAGACAATCTTGTTACCGACGACTTTACAGAACTTAGCAACAGCTTTGTCCATGACAAAAGCGACTTTGCAAAAAACCTGCAGCTTACCGTTCTGTTTATCCTGCTTTCCGTCTTTTTATTTACCATTTGCAATGTATTATCAGGCAGATGCGGCAACGGTGAAATTCACCTGCACTTTTATGACCGTATTTTTACAGAGCTTATTCTGATTGCTTTTGCAGCTCTCCTTCTGCTTCCATACCTTCTATGGGTTCATATTGCGAACCCCCTCTGGAATATCGGTCTAAAAGAGCTTATCACCTCATATTTGAACTATTCCGTCTGGTTACCGGCTTTTCGTGGTATCATGGTGCTGTTTCTGTTTTTTGCAGGTCTCCTGTATTTCAGCATGATACGTCGCATCAAAGCCAGAACCCTTCTCAGCAGCTCACTGTTCGGCCGTT
>CAZCON010000089.1:0-6276 GCA_964500085.1 uncultured Lachnospiraceae bacterium | reverse complement strand
GATTAAGGGCGTGGATTCTACAAAGCGTGTGACGAGGGCGGAGCTTGGTGACGGTGCGACTCTGGTGATTCAGGAAAAGCTGATGACCCATGGCAGCCAGACCGCAGAGACGGAGTTCACGGTGGATTTAAACGGCGCAGGGTCTTCTGCCAATGTTATTTCCCGTTCTGTTGCAAAGGACAGCTCGCATCAGGTGTTTTTATCCAAAATTAACGGGAACAATGCCTGCGCGGGACATACGGAGTGTGATGCCATTATCATGGATTCTGCCAGTGTCAGTGCAATTCCTGAGATTACGGCAAATCATGTTGAAGCCAGCCTGATTCATGAGGCTGCCATTGGTAAGATTGCAGGAGAGCAGATTGTTAAGCTGATGACGCTCGGACTTACGGAACAGGAAGCAGAAGCACAGATTGTCAATGGATTTTTAAAGTAGTTTGGCTGCGGGTGGGCTTGACAAATCGGCACGCCGCGGTTAAAATAAACACAGACCGTTGTCCGGAGACATTCCGGAGCAGCAGTCTGTGCTTGATATAAAAGGGGAGGATAAGTTTTTTGCTTTCTTTTGTAAGCACTCTTTTCTGAGGGGGATTCAGAAAAAGAGGCTCCGGCGCTTTTTTGCCGGTTGTACATCAGCGATGTACCTGAGAATAGTATAGCCGGTATTTCGCCGCTTATACAAAGGATTTATTATTTTTTTGAAAGGAATGAACCCATGAGTTTATTACAGGAATGGCGTGAAGCCGCTTACTCACTTGACATTAATTCCAAGGAAGGGAAAGCTTTCTGGAATCACTATTTTGTAATCGAGAAGGGCATTTATGAGCAGTTGCTTGCAAATCCGGATATGGTAGAGGCGGGCACTGTAAAGCAGCTTGCAGAAAAGTATGACACTACGATTCAGATTATGGTGGGCTTTTTGGACGGTATTAACGAGAGTCTTGTGACACCGAATCCGATTGAGGAAATGACCGAGGATACTGAGGTGAGTCTTGATTTTGATAACGAAAAGCTTTACTATAACATGGTAGGGGCAGGGGCTGAGTGGCTCTACGGGCTTCCGCAGTGGGACAGCATCTTGACGGAGGCACGCAGAAAGGAGCTTTATTTAGAACAGAAGAAGTCGGGTACGGTTCGCAAGGATAAGAAAATCGGACGAAATGACCCGTGTCCATGCGGTAGCGGTAAGAAGTACAAGAAATGCTGCGGCATGAACGCATAAACCTTAAAAGCAGGAAATACCGGTCCGGGGCTGCCGCATGAGTAATGTGCGGGGCTCCGTTTTTTATAAGTGTTGAGATGTACAAACACGTTGACAAAACGGTTGCTTTGCAATAAGATAAAAACAGAAAAAGGCCGTGTGTTCTATAGGAGGAAAGGAAAGTGGGATTTGTATGAGCAAAAGAAGCAGAAATGTTACCTGGGGAAGAGGGCGGCGCAGAAGGAGAACCGGTGGTCCGGACTTTGGAAAGCTATATAAGGAAAAAAAGCAAAGTCGTCTGCCGGGCTTTTTTATTGTGTTGCTTCTTTCCATTAGCATTGGTGTCGGAACCTATGCTATTGCAGAGCATCATTTTGAAAAGCAGGAGAAAGGGCAGGAGGAAAATGCGTTTCCGACTGCAACGGCAGCACCGACTGTGACGGCAGCACCGTCTGTAACAGTGGCACCAACGGAACAGGAGAGGGAAGTATATCCGGATGGCTTTATGTCTGATTTTTCGGATACCCGTGTGAAGACGGAGGTTCGTGGTATTTATGTGAATACATCGTATTTGGGCAGAGGCAATTACCCGACACTGGATGAATTGATTGAACTGGTTGACCGTACCGAGTTAAATGCCATGGTGATTGATATTAAGGATGATGTGGGAAGCATTTTATTTGATGCACAGCATTCGCTGGTGAATGAAATCGGTTCAAAAACACTTTACATTAGGAACTTGCCGGAGTTTGTTGCGAAACTAAAGGAACATAATATTTACTGCATTGCCCGCATTGTCTGCTTTAAGGATCAGGTGGCAACAAAGAAAACCCCTGAGCTTGCGGTGCGGAATCAGGACGGTTCCATTTACGTGGACAAGGAGGGGGAATGCTGGCTGAATCCGTATGATGAGAAAGCATGGGAGTATCTTGTGGAAATTGCAAAGGAAGCTGCCGAGGCAGGCTTCGACGAGATTAATTTTGACTATCTGCGTACTTCCGCTTCGGCATCGTTTTCGAGTGCATATTTTGGGGACGTTCCGGATGGAATGACGAAGATTGATGCAATTACGGGGTTTGTGAAGTATGCCTGTGAGCAGCTAAAGCCGATGGGCGTGTTTGTCAGCGGTGATGTATTTGGTACGATTATTAACAGTATTGCGGACGGGGAAAGCATTGGCCAGAGCTATGTAGGACTGAGTCGGTATCTGGATTATATCTGCCCGATGGTGTATCCGTCACATTACAGCTTCGGCTACGGAGGGCTGAAGTATCCTGACACAAAGCCGTTCCAGCTGCTTTTAATGGAGCTGAAAGCTTCGGTAAAAAAGCTTTCTGTCATAGAAGAGGGAGAACACTGTGCGGAGGTGCGGCCGTGGCTACAGGATTTTACCGCCAGCTATCTTGGCACGGGACGTTATCTGGAGTATGGGGCAAAGGAGCTGCGGGCACAGATATCTGCCACATATTCTGCGGGATATGATGAGTGGCTTCTGTGGAATGCTGCAATGTTTTTTACGGAGGAAGGACTTTTACGGGATAAGGATTATTAAATATACTATACTGTCCGGGAACGGTTTACCACCGTATACTTGCCAAAAAAAATTAGCAATAACTGGAACCGGAGAAAGAGCATTCTCGTCTATCAGGTAAAGGAAACAGAATTGTTTTCAATTGTTGATTAGAGCACGGAAGCTTATGTGCAGAATGGAGAGGTTCATATGAAAAAGGTGTTGTTTGTAGCTTTGTTGGCGGGTTCTCTGATGCTTGGGGCGTGTGGGCAGAAAACGTCCACGAATGATGTTAGAAGCTATGAGAAGGTTAATTTTTCGGAGTCGTATCTGTACGATGCGCCAACCGAGAATGATTATGGAGACATTTTCGGGGAAGCTTCAGAAGCTTATTCGGGAAATTCCGGCAGAAGCGAGGCAATTTTTGATGAAAAAGGGACCGGGTACGACAGCACGGCCGGAATACAGGGTGAGAGTCAGCTTTATAACACGGAAAGCGAAAAGCTGATTCGTACTGTTCGGATGTGTTTGCAGACAAAGGAATTTGATGCGCTTCTGACGCTTTTGGAGGAAAGGCTGACCGGAGCGGGAGGCTATGTACAGAGTGCCCAGATTTACGGAAATGCAGTGGATGCAAAGGGTTATCGTTCGGCAAATTTGGTTTACCGTATTCCACAGAGTAATCTTGATGTGTTTGTCAGCGGTGTGGGAGAGAACGCTGCGGTTGTTTATAAGACAGAGAATGCAGAAAATGTAACACTGCAGTATGCCGACACAGAGAGCCGTGTGAAGGCACTGCAGATTGAACAGGAACGTTTTCTTACCCTGCTGGAACAGGCTGAGGATGTGGATTCCATTATTACGATTGAGCAGCATTTGACAGAGCTCCGTTATGAAATTGAAGCCTATGCTTCCAAACTGAGGCTGTACGACAACAAGGTAAATTATTCCACGGTGACGCTGGAAATAGAAGAAGTAAACCGTGTGACTCCTGTGGAGGAGAATCCGACGCTACTTACCAGAATGAAGGAGGGCTTTGTGGAGACTGTCTATGATTTGCAGGACAGTGCGGCAAATTTCTTAATCTGGCTGGTAACCAATGTTCTGTACCTGATAATCTGGGCAGTTATTATTGCCGCTATAGTTGTGGTTGTGAGGAAGCTTGTCAGAAAAACGAAAAAAACAGTAATGCGAAAAAACTCAGAGCCGGTTGGAGCAGTGCCTGGGCAGAACGATGAGGAACAGTATGACAGAATGGATATTGAAAAATAAGAAAGCGGATATTCCTGCAATGATGCAGAAGCTTGGTCTTAGCAGAACGGTTTGTAGGGTGCTTGCAAACCGTGGTCTGGAGTCGGCAGAGACTGCGGCGGCATATCTGCATCCGGAACAGGCAGGACTGCATGATGCCAGTCTGCTGAAAAATGCAGATACTGCCGCGAAAAGTCTGTATGCGGCAATTTTGAAAAAACAGCCGATTCGGATTATCGGGGATTATGATGTAGATGGAGTGATGGCAACCTATCTGCTGTACGAAGCGCTTCATGCCCTAGGAGCAGAGGCAGATTACCGGATTCCGGATCGGATTGCAGACGGCTATGGCATGAATATGCGTATGGTGAAGGAAGCAGAGCGGGATCATATCGCCCTGCTTCTTACCTGTGATAACGGGATTGCGGCAAAGGAACCGATTGCAAAAGCAAAGGAGCTTGGCATGGCGGTGATTGTTACGGATCATCATGACATCCCACAGCAAAGGGAGGGTGACATTGTACATTATGAGCTTCCGCCGGCGGATGTGATTGTGAATCCGAAACAGCCGGGGGAATTTTATCCGCAAAGCGGTATCTGCGGGGCAATGGTTGCATATAAGGTGGTGGAACGGTTGTTTTTTGAGGCATCTGGGTTGCTGCCAGAAGAAAAAAGAGCGGAATTGCTTAAGGAGCTTTTAGTGCCGGTGGCATTTGCTACGGTGTGCGATGTTATGGAGCTGACAGGAGAAAACCGGGCAGTGGTGGCGCAGGGACTTACACTTGCCAAAGAATGTAATAATGTGGGTATCCGCGCAATCCTGAAGGCTTATGAGCTGGAGGGACGGAAAATCAGCGCCTATCATGCGGGCTTTCTGATTGGTCCGTGCTTTAATGCGGCAGGCCGTCTGGAAACGGCGCTGCTGGGACTGGAGCTTTTATTATGCAGGGACGGGAAAGAGGCAGACCTTCGTGCCATACAGTTAAAGGAATTGAATGATACCAGAAAACAGATGACGCAGGAGGTTACAAAGCAGGCGCTGGAGCTTGCAGAAAAGAAATTGTCGGAAGAGGACTGTCAAGTGCTGGTGCTGTATTTGCCTGATTGCCATGAAAGCTTGGCGGGTATTGTGGCAGGTCGTGTCAGAGAGCATTTTTACCGCCCTGTTATCGTGCTGACAAGAGGAGAAACCTGCGTTAAGGGTTCTGGACGTTCCATTGAGGGCTATTCCATGTTTGAAAAGCTGTCGGAGCAGAAGGAACTGTTTCTGGCATTTGGCGGGCATCCGATGGCGGCGGGAATGTCACTTGCAGAGGAAAATGTGGAGGTACTGGAGAAAAGGCTGAATATGGCGGCCGGCTTGACGGAGCTGGAGCTGACCAGAAAGCTGTATCTGGATGCGGTACTGCCGTTCGCAGATATTTCGAAAGGACTGCTGGAAGAGCTGGAGGTGCTGGAGCCGTTTGGGAATGGAAATCCTAAGCCAGTATTTGGCGCAAGTGGTGTAACAGTACATGGAATGAAGCGGATGGGACGGGACGGTACTTCTCTGCGGCTTCGCCTGACAGATGCCTCCGGAAGTTCCCTGACCGGTCTGTATTTTCACGAAGCAGATGCGCTAGAGGCTTACCTGAAGGAAGAATTTGGAGAAGAAGCGGTGTGTAATCTGTACCGCGGGATGGGCTCGGTGAAGCTTACCCTTGCGTTTTCTCCATCCATCGATGAATATCGGGGGGAAACGTATCCGCAGATTGTAATTCAGGCATATAAAAGGGCATAGAAAAGTACGTAGAAAAAATGCTGAAAAAATGCGGCGAAATGCGAAAAAATGCTTGACAAGGATGAAAACAGCAGATATAATATAGCTTGCGCGTGTTTGGACGCGGCTATTGTTGCGCCTTATGGCAAAATACGCAAAGTCGGTACCGCGCAATTTGAAGATGCCGTAAGAGGCTCTTCCTGATGGCAGATTTTGAGTCTGCAAGGCAGCCACATAGTTTTCCTTAAAATTACAGGAGGTGAAAAATTAATGCCTACATTTAACCAGTTAGTAAGAAAAGGCAGAAAGTCTTTGGAAAAGAAGTCCACTGCTCCGGCATTACAGAAGGGATTTAACTCTTTACAGAAGAAGAGCACCAATACCTCTTCTCCGCAGAAGCGTGGCGTTTGTACTGCAGTAAGAACAAATACCCCGAAGAAGCCGAACTCTGCATTAAGAAAGATTGCCAGAGTACGTCTTTCCAATGGTATTGAGGTTACCAGCTATATTCCGGGTGAGGGTCACAACCTTCAGGAGCACAGCGTTGTGCTTATC
>CAZCON010000088.1:0-6283 GCA_964500085.1 uncultured Lachnospiraceae bacterium | reverse complement strand
TGAGGATGCGTATGAAAAGTCGAAGCTGTCCAATTTTATGCGTTCGGATGTGCTTTCTGCATTAAATCCGGCACTGGGAAAGCTCTCCAGCCAGAAGGTTGAATATGCTGATATTACGAATCATACGCTGGAGATTACGGACGAGTTAAGAGCAACACTTTCTGCCAGATGGTTAGAAACCCGCGGTATGGAGTTCGTAAGCTTTACCATCAATTCCATGACGCTTCCGACGGAGCAGCAGGAGAAGCTGAACGAAATTGAGGAAAACAGGGTTTATACGGACCCTTCCATGCTGAACAGCAACCTTGCGCGTGGCATGGTTTCTGCCATGAATGCAGCTGCAAGCAATGACAAGGGCAGCATGGTAGGTATGATGGGCGTTGGCATGGCGATGAATTCTATGGGACAGATGGGAATGAATCCGATGGCAATGGCGCAGCAGCAGGCGATGTATCAGCAGCCGCAGCAGGGGACAGCAGCTTCTCAGGCTCCGGCGGGCGACAGCTGGGTTTGTAAGTGCGGCGCGGTTTGTACCGGAAAGTTCTGTACGGAATGTGGTGAGAAGAAGCCGATGGCAGAGGCAGAAGGCTGGACCTGCCAGTGCGGTACGGTAAATAAGGGAAATTTCTGTCAGAATTGCGGTTCGAAAAGACCGGCAGGCGCGCCGTTATATCGTTGCGATAAGTGCGGCTGGGAACCGGAGGACCCGAAAAATCCGCCGAAATTCTGTCCGGAATGCGGAGACCCGTTTACCGACAGTGATATTCAGAAATAAGGAACAGGGGCTGTTGTACACAACAGCCCTTTATTATTATGGGAAATTTGGCGCAGACGTTATTCTGCTGCCATTCTCCGGATGCGGTTCAGTGCATTTTTTACGGCAGGAATGCAGAGAATCAGAACGGTAGCCGCTCCCTCAATCAAAATGTAGGAATAGTTATAAACAATCGGATAGACTGCGCTCAGAGCTTTTGGAAAGCTGTCCGGCATATAGTCCATCCAGTAAAGATAGCCGCCGATTGCGTGAAACGCTCCGCGAAGAAGGATGCCGAGGAGATATCCCTTGATAAGCCCATTCTTTTTTTCTGCAAATACGCCGGAAAAGCCCAGTGCCGTAAATGCGAAAAAGTAGTCGCAGCAAACCTGTAGCGGGGAGAGAATATAGGTGCCGCCGCTCTGGATAAATTGCAGGATGCTGTAGGTAAAGGCTGCAACAAGTCCGGTACGGAGTCCGTACCAGTTGCCCACAAGGCAGACAAACAGCATACTGAACAGAGTGACGGAACCGCCCCACGGGAGCTTATACGGCTGCAGATAGGAAAGTACAAAGGCCAGTGCTAGACAAACGGCGGAAAAGACCAGCTGTTTTGCTTTCCAGTGGGGAACTGCGTCTTTTTTTGGTTTTACGGCGATTGCCGTAATGAGGATGACGAGTAATGCGAGAACAGCACAGGCAACATAGCCGGCTGTGGTGAGTACGGCATAGCCGTCCTCCTTGAAAACATCGAGAAACATAAAAAAACCTCCTTGCATACTGCTTAGGAGGGGCCGTGAAAACCATAAAGCAAAAGGGTGCTTTATGATCTGCTTCCTTACGCCGGAATTATCCGGATCAAGTTATGAGGGTCGGCAGTGGAAACTGCCTCTCAGCAAAGGCTCCCCTAGCAAAAATTATTATTTTTTACTCTTTCAGTATATTCATTTTTCACAGATTGTCAATCTTTTTTTTGCTTTTTTTGGAGGATTTCACTTTTTTTTTACATCCGCTGGGTTGTTCGGTTGTTTTTCTGGGGCAGATATGCTAGAATGAGGACAAGCCAAAGGAGGCGTTATTATGAAACGAATGACAGGAATATTCTTGTTTTGTATGATATTTATTTTTGCAGGCTGCGGTGGTAAAACAACAGGGCGTATGTATGCGGCAGCCTGCTATCAGAAGGGTGTGGCAAGTTATGAAGACGGGGCGTATGCTGCCGCAGCAGAGCATTTTGCGACAGCAGTAGACAAGGGCCTGCCGGAGGAGTTGACGGTATATGCTTATAGCTATCTTGGACATTGTCATGCAAAATGTGAGAATTATGAAGCAGCGGAGGCGTGGTATCAGTCAGCGCTTGCGACTGGAGCCGAAGCGGCAATGTGCAATACAAATTTAGGGATTTTTTTTCGAGGCAGAGAAGATTACGAGGCGGCAGAGCAGTATTATCAGGCGGCACTCCACGCTGACGCATCGTATACACAGGCGCTTGTAAGCCTAGGCGTGCTGTATTCCGTAAGCGGAAGGGCAGAAGAGGCAGTTCCGCTTCTGGAAGAGGCAATTTCGTTGGAAGCAGAGGCACCGGCGGTGTATTATGCGGATTTGGCTTATGCCTATGCCCGGACAGGAGCCTTTGCCGAGGCGTGGGCTCAGCTGGAGACTGCCGAAGCAAGGGGCTATTTACCGGAGCACTTGGCAGCGCTGCGTGTGCAGCTGAGGCAGCTGGAAGGCGGACAGACGGGAGAGGCTGAAAATACGGTAAAGAAGGATACGGATTCGGACGCTGCCGTGACGATACCGCCCACCGTCACACCGTCTCTGACCGCTACGCCTGTGCCCGTAGTGTCTCCGACAACGGCTGTGAACCAGATGGAAGCGAAAAGGAAAATTGTTGTTCTGGATCCGGGGCACCAGAGCAGGGCAAATTATGAGAAGGAGCCGATAGGTCCGGGCGCCGCAGAGCTTAAAATCAAGGTTTCTGCGGGAACACAGGGGGCAACGACAAAAGTTCCGGAGCACCAGTTTAATTTAGAGCTTTCACTGAAGCTGAGGGATGCCCTGGAGGCGCTCGGCTATCAGGTTGTACTGACAAGGGAAACCGCGGAGGTTGATATTAGCAACGCGGAGCGGGCGGTGCTTGCAAATGAGGCAAAAGCAGACATTTTTGTCCGTATTCATGCGGACGGGGCAGAAAATAAGGCGGCGAACGGGATTTCCGTGCTGTACCCTTCGGAGAAGAATCCTTATATAGCGGAGCTTTCCGCAGACAGTAAGCGGTTGGCAGAGGATCTTCTGGACGGTATGTGCGAATCGACGGGGGCTAACAGGCGTGGGATTGTGCCGCGGGATGATTTGACCGGAATGAACTGGAGTAAGGTGCCGGTAGTGGTCATTGAAGCAGGCTTTATGACGAACGCGGCGGAAGAACAGAATTTAGTCAGTGACGCGTATCAGGAGCTTTTAGCAGAGGGCGTTGTGAAAGGAATACAGGAGTATTTTGGAGAATAGGAGAAGCAGATGGGACAGGAAAGAACGCGAAATATTAAACTGGCGCTGGAGTATGACGGTTCACGTTATGCCGGTTGGCAGAAAATTGCAGGAAAAGAGCGGATGGTAACAATACAGGGAAAGCTGGAGGAGGTTTTGGAAAAGCTGGAGGGGAAACCGGTAGAGGTGATTGGCGCAGCCAGAACTGAGCCGGGAGTACACGCTTATGCCCAAATTGCAAATTTTCACACTGCCACGGCGTTAAGTCCCACGGAGATAAAGCAGTATCTGAACCGGTATCTGCCGATGGACATTGCGGTGTTAGAGGCTTGTGAAATGCCGGATCGTTTTCATGCTTCTTATCTTGCAAAGGAGTTTGTGTACGAATATAAAGTAACGATGGGTGAGGTTCCGTCCGTGTTTGAACGGAAGTACAATTACTATTGCTTTAAGCGGCTGGATATTGAAAAAATGAAAAAGGCGGCCTCCTGCCTGATTGGCGGACATGATTTCAAAGCCTTTTCCGATAACCGTAAGATGAAAAAGTCAACGGTGCGTGTGATGAAAGAGATTACCATTTACGGGGATGAAAAAGAGGTTTTGTTTACGTTTACCGCAGATGATTTCTGGCCGCATATGGTGCGGATTCTGACCGGTACGCTGCTTTCTGTCGGGAAGGGGGAGCTGGAGCCGGAGGAGGTAAAGCGTATTCTGGAAACCGGCGACAGGGAAAAAGCGGGTGAGACGATAGAAGCAAAGGGCCTGTTTTTGGCAGAAGTGCGTTATGATGTAGAGGAAAAGGAAGCGAAAAGATGAGAATTTTAATTAAAAACGGATATGTGATTGACCCGGCAACAAAACGTGAGGGATATTATGACGTTTTAACGGAGGGGGAACGGATTTTTTTAGTTTCGAAAACGATTACGGAAGAAGAAGCAGGGGCAGATATGGTAGTGGATGCAGCAGGAAAACAGGTACTTCCCGGATTTATTGATTTACATGTACACTATCGTGAGCCGGGCTTTGAGTATAAGGAGACCATTGAGACAGGTGCAGCAGCAGCAGCCGCCGGTGGTTATACTACCGTTTGCCCGATGCCGAATACGAAGCCGACCACAGACTGCGCGGAGGTGGTGCGGTATGTGGCAGAGAGGGCAGAAAAGGCTGGTAAAGTGCGCGTGCTTCCGGTCGGTGCGGTAACTTTGGGACAGTGCGGAACGGAGCTGGCTGATTTGCAGGCAATGAAAGGAGCCGGCGTAGTGGCGGTGTCCGAGGATGGAAAGTCTGTGATGAATCCGGCGCTTTATGCCGAAGGGATGAGGCGCGCAAAGGAAGCCGGACTTCCGGTTTTTGCCCATTGTGAGGAGATTACGTTAGTACGTGGCGGCGTTATGAATGCCGGCGCGCGTGCCGAGGAGCTGGGACTTCCGGGAATTACGAATGCAGTGGAGGATATTATTACAATGCGTGATATTCTTCTGGCAGAGGAGACTGGGGTAAGGCTGCATCTTTGTCATTGTTCGACAAAAAATAGCGTCGCTTTTGTGAAATTTGCAAAGGAAAAGGGACTTCCGGTAACGGCAGAGGTATGTCCGCATCATTTTGCCCTTTCTGACGAGGATATTCCGGGTGATGATGCAAATTATAAAATGAATCCGCCGTTACGTGGACGGGAGGATGTGAAAGCACTGATTGCCGGACTGCTGGACGGTACCATGAGTGTGATTTCCACGGATCATGCACCGCATTCCGCAGAGGAAAAGCAGGGCTCGATGCTGGGGGCACCGTTTGGTATCGTAGGCTCAGAAACGGCGTATGCATTGAGCAACACGGTGCTTGTGAAGGAGCATGGAATGACACCGATGCAGCTTGCCGCATGTATGAGTTATCATCCGGCGCAGGTGCTCGGCAGGGAAAGAGAGCTTGGCGGTTTGGCGGCAGGGTATTATGCCGACATTGCCATTGTGGATCCGGAGGAAGAATATGTCATATGTGCCGGCGAGTTTGCTTCCAAGGGAAGAAATACACCGTTTCACGGAAAAGTGGTAAAGGGAAGAGTCTGCATGACCATTTGCGCCGGAACGGTTACCTATACAAAGGAGATGAAAGCTTGCTAAAAAACATACTGCGTGATTTGTTTCGCGAGGAGTTGGATATCCGAGACAAACTGTTGAATTTAATACTTTTGGCAACCTTTGGCGGCGGAAGCTTGTTTTTGATTGTCAGCCTTCTTTTTGGGGCAAATCAGACTGTTATTTATGCCATTGGCTTTTTGCTGGTGGCGGTAGTTATTGCCCTTTTGGTGGCGAACCGGGCAAATCAGCCGCAGCTTGCAGCAATTGTGCTTGTTATGGTAGCAAATATGGGCGTGTTTCCGATGATGTATTTTATGGGAGGCGGTATTGGCTCCGGGATTCCGGTATGGCAGGTATTTGGTCTGATTTTTTCATGGCTGCTGTTGAAGGGGTCGGTCAGCATTCTTGTGTATATACTAAACGTGACCGTAGCCGTAGGCTGCATTGTATTGGAGATGCTGTTTCCAAATCTTGTACAGCATCAGACGGATAGCGAGGCAGTTTGTCTGGCTATGATACAGTCCATTGTGGTAGTGACCTGTATTCTTGGAATTGTGTTTAAATATCAGATTTATGTGTATGAAAAGAAGCATGTGCAGCTGGCAAAGTCCGATTTGGAAAAAACGGAAATCAATAAAAGGCAGGAGAAGCTGCTGCATGAGCTGCAGATTCAGACGCAGCAGGCAGGACAGCGAAGGGAAAAGCTGGAACGTCTGACCGGGCAGATAATGCTGACGCTTGCGGAAACCATTGATGCCAAGGACCGTTACACGAACGGTCATTCTGTGCGGGTGGCAGAATATGCAAGGGAAATCGCAAAACGTGCCGGAAAAACGCCGCAGTACCAGCAGGATATTTATTTTATAGGCCTGCTGCATGATATCGGTAAAATCGGTATTCCGAATACGATTATAAACAAACCCTCCGGTCTGACCGAGGAGGAATATCAGATTATGAAGGATCATAC
>CAZCON010000087.1:0-6314 GCA_964500085.1 uncultured Lachnospiraceae bacterium | reverse complement strand
ATGCTACGGTCAGCGGCATGGGAAGAGGAGCCGGAAACTGTTATCTGGAATCCCTGTTGGCGTTTCTCAGAAATCCAAAGTATAATTTAACACCGATTATGGAGTTCGTTCCAAAGTATATTCAGGAGGAAAAGGATAAGGGAAGTGTATGGGGTTATGATGTGCCGTATCTTTTGACCGGCATTATGAATTCACATCCGTCCTCTGCAATTAAGTTTATTGCAAACCAAAGAAAGGATTATGCGAATTTTTATCACGAGCTGCTAGAGGATATGCAGTAGGAAGATTCGTATAATAAGGTGGAATACAAAGGAGGAAAAGGCGCATGAATGTTTTTCTACAGTTGGGAATTGGCTTAGGGATAGTTGCTTTACTGGTATGGCTGTGTGTATTGCTGCGGAAGCAAAAACGCCTGCCGGGAGGTGTGTATGCAGGAATACTGACGGCGTCATGTGTTGCGCTGTTGGTATATGGCTTGTTAAAAACAGAGACGGAGAAAAAAGAGGTAGTTTCTTCTTTGACTCCGTTGGAATGGATGAGTTTTGCATATTCGTTTGCAGAAGAAGGCGCATATGAGGAAGCCTCTGAGCTTTTGGAGGAGTATTGCAGGCAGTATGGTTATGATGAGGGATGCAGCCTTTTTATGGCCAGATTGTATGCGCTACAGGGTAAATATGAGGAGGCGTCTGGAATTTATCAGAGCCTGCAGACGGGGAGTTATGGAGCTGATATGGCGCAGGAATATGAATATGTCGCACAGAAAATCGGAATTGCGGATGATGTGGCGGCAATGATACGTTTTTTGGAAAAAAACGGGAAGAATCCTGCAGAATACGGTTATGCTGCAGAAATAGTAGAACGTGCAGAACAGGCGGCTTCGATAACGCAGGAAATGATTTTTGACGCTGTTTTTTCCGCGGTAATATGATACGGAGCAGTTTGAAAAAGTGACTGCCAATGTATTACTGGCCGGAGAATTGTATGATACCTATGCAGGGTACGGAACGGAGAAGCTCGGAGAAGCAGAAACAGCAGAAATTAAGGAAGTAAGGAAAGCATTAAATAAACTGAAAACAAAGGAAGACGGAGCTTTCCATGCCGGCTGCGTCAGAGAGGCTCTGCTTGGACTCAATCTGCTGCTTGGAGATTACAAAGCTATTGCTGAAACGATGGATGCGTCTGCAACCTACAGTGAGCTTGTGATTGCGTCCGAGCTTTATATGGGCGGCATTCTTGCAGACAAGGATTTTTCGCAGACCTATCTTGCTGCCTATGGAGCAGGAGCAGAAACGGTGGGGGATCAGATAAGGGCGGTCTATACGGCAGAGAAGAAGAATCTGGAGGATGCTGAGGCAGAGGAACTGGAATCAGTAGTGAAATACTGGAAAATAGGCTTAAAGTATCCGGCATTGACAAGAATGAAGAATGCGCTAGAGGCGATAGCAGAGGAGAAAAAGGCAGCGTCAGAAACCTCCAAGGTATTTTTGGCGCTTGCAAAAATAGAGCATTTTTATGAAAATGAAAAGAACCGTACCGGAAATATTACAGAGGCGGTCAGCACGGGATATGCCAGTGAAGATACTGCTTACAGCAGTGCAATGAGTAAAATTTATGAGATTATTCATAATAATGAGAACACGGCAGAGGTGATGAAGGTTCCGGGTTATGTGGAGGAGGCACTGGAGCATGCAATGCCTTCAAAGCTGCAGGAGCTGATTCCTTCCGCAGAGGAAGGACTGGATTTGTACGCATTGACGGAAGAAGCGTTGCTGTGGCAGGAGGACAGGGCAGAGCAAAAAGAAGAAAAGCCGGAAGCTTCTGTGAAAAAGGAGTTTTCGCAGGTGTTTGTGGAATATGTCAGTGAGATAAAGAGTACCATTGGAATTGGGCTTATTGATACGGATGCGTTTGAGACGGTAAAGGCAAGAGTGACGGTTTCCAGTAAGTATGCAAAAAACAGTGAGGAATTGAAACGACTTCTTTCGGTCTATGATTGCGGACTGGAGATAACGGATTTTACAATAGAAAAGGTAAAGCATGAGGGAATACGTACTTACCTGATTTGTGATGTGTCCGGTAGTATGGATAGCAGCATTTCTGATTTGCGTGATGCAGTTATCCGGTACATAAATGGAAAAGGAAAGAATGAGCAGATTGCATTAAGTACCTTTAGCAGCTTTCTAAATGGTACCGTATCGTTCGGTTCGGAGGACAGTGAACTGATCAGCTTTGCGGAGTCAATGTATGCCTCCGGAGGAACGGCGATTTATAATTCGTTGATGGAAATCATGCGCGGCTTGGATGACTCTCAAAACAGCAACAATGTCATTATTTTGATGACAGACGGAGAGGACGGTTATCGTGCCTCTTATGAGATGATTGAAACAGAGCTTGCACAGCTTGCCGAGGAAAAGAATGTAACGGTTTACACACTTGGTCTTGGATATGTAGACACGGATTATCTGACTGCCATTGCGGAAAGCGGGCGGGGAGACTTTGTTTATGTTTCCGATAGCACAAGCTTGGACAATTTCTATCAGCTGTTGCATAGTCAGGTGGACAATCAGTATATTCTTACCTATCAGGCAATTGATACTCTGACCGGAACCGATCGCACACTGGAGCTGAAGCTTTTAAAGGATAATGTTTCTGATGTGAAAAGCTATTCGATTCTGGATGAGGCCGGGGATAGTGAAGGAGGGGATAGTCTGCGCCCTGCATGGGTAAATATAAGCGGACTCGGTGTGCGTTCCGTGTACAAGGGAATGCAGGAAATACAGAATACACTGCTTGGCAGTGGCTTTACGCCGGACGGTCGTGCGCTGCTTCGCTTGTTGGGAGACAAGGATTATACAATCGAATTGTCGTATGTGGATGAAAAGACCTATCATTTTAAAGTCCCGGCAGATATGGCGGTTGGTACCTATGATGCGGAGATTTCCATTGCAGGAAAAAAGACAGTGCTGAGGGATGCATTTTGCGTGATAGACGCAGAGCAGGAAACTATGATTGCGTTTGGACCTTATGTATTTTCCGCGGCAAAGTGTACGGACCACGGAAATGGAAGCGTGACGCTGAGCGGCAATGTAGTTTTAAATGACTGGCTGAATTTTAAGGGAGATATTGAAATTAAGGGTGACTGGAATACCAGTGCTGCCATTCGGGTGGTAGACCGGGCAGGCTCCTATGTCGCTTTTGATGCAGCCAATGCTGTCGGGCTCGGAAAGTATTTGGCAGACAATGGAATGACAATGGATGTTCCGGCACTCAATGAATTTGAATTATATTATGATGCGAATCATCTGTATGATTTTGAAGAGTATCAGGTGGCAGATATAAGGACTTCATTTTTACAGCTAAAACAGCTTTTAGACTTTGATTCACCGTTTATTAAATTGTATCCGGATCGAATTGAATTGGAATATTCAAATATAAAGCCGCATTTTCCGTTTCAGGATTTGATACTGAAACCAAAGACGGAGAAGTTTGAAGTGAAGTGCAAAGGCTCAGCAATTTTAAATCAGCAGAATTTCGGAATGCTGATTCAGGTAACCAGCGAGGGCGAAAATAAGAATTATAAACAGGTGGATCTTTTTCAGGCACCGGTTTACCTGAATATGGACGATATTGAGCTGAGCATTGACACGTTTAAGGAGGAATATTCCTTTGGCGGTATTGTAAATTTGGGCTTTCTTGATACAGGAATTGGAGCAAAAGTTACTTTTAAGGGCTTTATTCCGGATGAGTTTCTGCTTATCCTGGATAAAGATGTGTCTGTTACCATGGGAGGAGTGCCGCTTACGTTTGGCAAGTTCAAATTTGGTGCAGAGGATCTCGCACCGGCACTACAAAAGAGAAACTTAAAGCTGCTAAAGATTGCAGGCGGTCTGGACATTGCGGCAGCAAAGGTATCGGAATATTTTCCGAAGCTTGTAAAATTTGTGGGAGATATCAGCCTGTTTTCCATGCCGGATACGGAAATGAAGCTGGATTTGCAGCCGCTTGGCTTTTCGGCAGAGGCAAAGCTTAAGTTCTTAGAAACGATTCAACTGCTGAAGGCACAGGTAAACATTGGCAGCTTTGAATATTCCAACGAGCTGCTGGAACTGGACGCTGCAACCGTAAGCGGTTTAAGAGCGGCTTTAAGTGCGGGCTTTAACTGGGAAACGGAGGATTGCAAGGTGGATATTTCTGCCACCGGTGAATTGGATGCGTTAAATCGCTTTTTCGGTATACAGGTAAAGGATGCCAGAGTGCTTGTGGATGTTAAGTGGTGGCTATTTAGTAAGAGCATTGAAAAGGAAGCGGACGCGCTGCTGGGACTTTATTTTACGGAGGAATGGGAGCCGCAGTTTATGCTGATTTTAAGCTCTTACGATAAAACGGGAAAGCGAGAAAAGCTTTGTTTGTATATTGACAAAAACGGTAAGACGGGAAAAGCGAACAGTATGCAGAAGATTCGATAATACATAGGGGGAAATTATGAAAAGAGTGAAAAAATGCAAGGAAACATTTAGAAAGCTTTTGCAAAGCATGAGCATGCTTTGTCTGATACTTTTTCTAATGCTGTTCATTCCGGTACATGCTATGGCAGAAGAGGAAGCGATTGCGGAGCAGCAGTGGATTGAGCAGGAATTTCTGTCCATGGAAACTCCCGGAGAGTTTACGGTGATGTTTTATTATGAAGGAGAACGTCCGGAAATTATCTTTATTGCGCCTGACGGAAAGGAATATGCAGAGGGAATTTCTACAGAGGAGGAGCTTCTTTCTGCACACGGAGACGGGTGGAGTACATATAAGATATGCAACGCAGAGGCTGGATGGTGGAGTATTCGCTGTGATAAGAAGAATAACGAAGAGATTGAGTATACCCTGGTTGATGTGGTGAATGGTATCTGCGTACAGTCTTTTTCTCTGGAGGGCATAGAGAATACTGCAGCTACGGTACGGTTTGAGGTAACAAAAGGGGAAGAAAAGGTATGGTATCGTTATACGGTTTTTGCGGTAGAAAAGAGTGGGCAGACGATAAAACAGGAGCTTGCTTCCGGACAGGCAATGACAATGGAACCACTGGAACTCAGTGTGCAGCTGAATATTTCTGACAGTGAGGAATGCTATCTTTTGCTGGAGGTGGTTCAGAATGGTACGATTGAAACCTTTGATTCCATGGAAATAGGTCCGTTTGTTTATGATAATCCGAATACGATCCCGGAAATAGAGGATTTTGACGTTGACCTCAATCTGGAAAGTGGATTGTGCGAGGTAGACTGGAGCTCTTTTCGAAGCGGAGGATGGAATACGGCGTACCGGCTGGAGGCTGTTGCAGACGGAAATACGGAGGAGCCGTTGTATAGCATAACGACTGAAGCAAATGTTGCATCCTTTTATTATCCGGCAGATGCAGAAACACTGGAAATTCGGTTGTCAGTTATTAGAAATCATGTTTTCTCTGAGCCAAAGACAAAGACGATTGATTTAAAGAATGGTGAATATGTCAGGGTACTGACGGATGAGGTAACGACAGAGGCTACCCTGAAGCTTGGATATAAGCAAAAACAACCATCGGAGCTGTATGTGATTCTGAATGAGAAGAGTGGCGTATATGTGGTAGAGGGAGAAAACACACTGTCGTTTACCATGGAAAATGGCTGGAATACGGTAAAAGCATATTTTACCGGTGACGACAGAATTACTTACCGGACGGAAAAAGAAGTGTATTATACGTGGCTTGCGCCGGAAATTAAGTTGTATGAGAAGTTGGATGGAAAAACACTTTCGTCAGAAACGGCAAAGCTTTCCGGTAATGTGAAAAATGCAGAAACGCTTACGATAAATGGTGTTACGGTTCAGAAGGATGAAAAGGGAGATTTTGTTTACGAGGTGCCCCTTACAGAAGGTGAAAACATCGTGACGATTGAAGCAACAGCTGCAACTGGGGCAGGTGCCACAAAAGCGGTTACGATAACAAGAAAAAGCGCGCAGAATGTTCAGAAAAAGGATGTGTTGGGAGCGTTTTCCGAAAATGTGGAAAACGGGCAGGGATTGCCGGAGATGAGCTTTGTAGAGCTGCTTCCGCTTATTGGTATGTTATTTGCAGGACCGGTGCTGATATTAGGCTTCTTTTTATGCACCGCGAAGAAAAAGAAAGGAATAGCGGTGGCTCTGGCAGTGTTGTTTGCTGTAGCGGCAGGTATTGCAGGAGTCCTGTTCCTACGATTGCATGGATTTAATAACAGTATTGCTTATGTGGAGCTGGCAAAGAATTCTACTGAGACAGCAGTAAGCTATCTGGAGTATGAAAAATACATGAAATG
>CAZCON010000086.1:0-6317 GCA_964500085.1 uncultured Lachnospiraceae bacterium | reverse complement strand
AAAAGGTGAGTAAATCGTGCAATGTATGCGACAGAGTACAGGATAGTGAAAGGAAGGTTCCTATATGGGAAGAGCAACATTTCGTGGCGGGGTTCATATGTATGACGGCAAGGCTTTGTCAAAGGATAAGCCGACCACGGTTCTTTTGCCGGAGGGTGATACGGTTTACCCGATGTCGCAGCATATCGGCGCTCCGGCCAGACCGGTGGTGACAGTAGGGGATGATGTTCTGGTGGGACAAATTATCGGAGAAGCTACAGGCTTTGTCTCGGCGCATGTTATCTGTTCTGTTTCCGGTAAAGTAAAGGCAATTGAAAAGCGCCTGACGGTGTCCGGCACTATGTGCGAATCCATTGTGGTAGAGAATGACGGTCAGTTCAGGACGATAGAGGGATTCGGCGCAAAGAGAGATTATACAAAGCTTTCGAAGGAGGAAATCAGACAGTATGTAAAGGCTGCAGGCATTGTCGGCATGGGCGGTGCGGGCTTTCCGACGCATATAAAGCTGACGCCGAAGAAGGATGAAGCAATCGATTATGTCATTGTAAACGGTGCGGAGTGCGAGCCGTATCTGACCTCTGATTATCGTATGATGTTAGAGGAAAGTGAAAAGCTGGTGGCAGGTCTTAAGATTATGCTACAGTTGTTTGAAAAAGCGCAGGGCGTGATTTTAATCGAGGATAATAAGCCGGATGCAGCGGAGAAGCTTTCTGCACTGGTGAAAGGAGAACTGCGGATTTCGGTAAAGGTGGCAAAGACCAAGTACCCACAGGGCGCAGAACGTCAGATTATCAATGTTGCTACAGGGAGAAAGATAAATTCCTCCATGTTACCGGCAGATGCGGGCTGCGTGGTAGATAATGTAGACACCGTGATTTCAATTTATATGGCCGTGGCAGAGTCTACGCCGCTCATACGCCGCATTATTACGGTGACCGGAGATGCAGTGGCAGATCCGCGGAATTTCTCTGTAAGAACCGGAACAAGCTATATGGAGCTGATTATGGCAGCGGGAGGCTTTACGGTGACACCGGAGAAGGTGATTTCCGGAGGTCCGATGATGGGGCAGGCATTGTTTGATCTGGATATTCCAATTACAAAAACTTCCTCGGCATTGCTGGCATTTGCAAAGGATGAGGCGGCGATGCTGCCGACTTCGCCATGTATCCGTTGTGGACGTTGTGTATCTGTTTGTCCGAGCCGTCTGGTTCCACAAAGGCTGATGGAGCAGGCAGAGCATTTTAATAATGAAGGCTTTGTGGGTCTGGACGGTATGGAATGCTATGAATGCGGCAGCTGTACCTATGTCTGTCCGGCAGGCAGACGGCTGACACAGGCTTTTAAGCAAACCAGACGCAGTATTTTGGATGAACGCAGAAAAAAGTAAGGAGGAGCAGGGATGAAGAATAAATTTAATGTGTCGGCTTCTCCGCATACAAGAGGAAAAGATACGACAGCAACAATTATGCGGGACGTTATGATTGCATTGATGCCGGCGGCATTGTTTGGAGTGTATCAGTTTGGATTGCGGGCTCTGGTGGTTCTGGTGCTATCTGTTACGACCTGCGTCCTTTCGGAGTACATATATATGAAACTCATGAAACTTCCGCGCAACGGATATGAATGCAGTGCCATGGTAACGGGATTGTTGCTTGGCATGAACCTGCCGGCAGGAGTGCCGCTCTGGGTTCCTGTTCTTGGCGGCGTGTTTGCCATTATAGTCGTAAAGATGCTGTTTGGCGGTCTTGGACAGAACTTTATGAATCCGGCGTTGGCGGCAAGATGTTTTCTATTGATTTCCTGCGGCAGGGCAATGGCAGATTTTACCGTGGGAAAGGTGCTCTGGGTTCCTGTTCTTGGCGGCGTGTTTGCCATTATAGTCGTAAAGATGCTGTTTGGCGGTCTTGGACAGAACTTTATGAATCCGGCGTTGGCGGCAAGATGTTTTCTATTGATTTCCTGCGGCAGGGCAATGGCAGATTTTACCGTGGGAAAGGTGGAAGCGGGCAATGCGGCACAGATGATATTTTCAGGCGCGGCAGGACTTGACGGGCTTTCCTCCGCTACGCCGTTAGCGGCGATTCGTGCAGGTGAGAATGTGAGTCTGGCCGATATGTTCTTTGGCTTTACCGGCGGCACGATTGGCGAAACCAGCGCGTTTCTTATTTTAGCAGGAGGTGTATATCTGTTGGCGCGCCGGGTTATCTCCATCCGCATTCCGGCAGCGTATCTTCTGAGCTTTGTGGTATTCATGGGATTGTTTGGCGGACACGGCTTTGACCCGGAGTATCTTGCAATGCAAGTATGCGGTGGAGGCCTGATGCTTGGTGCTTTCTTTATGGCGACGGATTATGTGACCTCACCGATTACTCCGACGGGGAAGATTATATTCGGTATTTTTCTGGGTATTTTAACCGGTATTTTCCGTGTGTATGGTGGTTCGGCAGAGGGTGTTTCCTATGCGATTATCACCGGAAATATTCTGGTGCCGCTGATTGAGAAGGTAACACTTCCGAGAGCCTTTGGCAAAGGAGGAAAAGCGAATGTCTAAAAAGAATAAGGAGAGCAGTGTTCTTTCCATTGCAAAGGACACGTTCGCGCTGGTTCTTATCACCTTGGTGGCGGCGGTGCTTCTTGGCTTCGTCCGTGAGATTACAGCAGAACCGATTGCAGAAAGAACGGAGGCAGATAAACAAAAGGCATATCTGGCAGTTTTTGAAACGGCTTCCTCCGTTGTGGAGTCAAAGGATGTGGCAGAGCTTTCGGAGGCGCTTGCAAAAAGCGCAGAGATACTGACAGAGGCTTACAGCTCTGTGGTGAGTATTGATGAAGCCTGTCTTGCAAAGAATGCAGCCGGCAATACGGTTGGCTATATACTTACCGTTACCGATAAAAAAGGCTATGGCGGCGCTATTCAGATGGTATTTGGTTATTCCCTGGACGGTACGGTGACAGGGATTGAGTTCCTGACTTTAAATGAAACGGCGGGCTTTGGACTGGAGGCGGAAAAGGACCCGGAGTGGCGCAAGCAGTTTTACGGTGTCAATGCCGATGCGTTTACGGTGACAAAAAACGGTGCCGTGGCAGAGGGCGAGATTGACGCTTTAAGTGGCGCTACCGTTACTTCCAGGGCAGTGACCGGAGGAATCAACGGAGGACTTCTGTTTGCCAGGTATTTAGCGGAGCAGGGAATCGGAGGTGTGCAATGAAAAAGTGCTTGAAACCATTGTTAAACGGTCTTTTTAAAGAGAATCCAACCTTTGTTCTGATGCTTGGCATGTGCCCGACGTTAGCGACTACGACTTCGGCTGTCAATGCCATTGGCATGGGGCTGACCACCACGGTCGTGCTGGTGCTTTCGAATATTTTGATTTCCATGCTGCGAAAGGTGATTCCGGATAAGGTACGTATTCCGGCATACATTGTTGTAATTGCGTCCTTCGTAACGGTAGTAGAGTTTTTGTTAAAGGCATATTTGCCAAGCTTAAATGATTCTCTCGGAATTTATATTCCACTTATTGTGGTAAATTGTATTATTTTAGGAAGAGCGGAGGCCTTTGCCTCCAAAAATCCGGTGCTTCCGTCTGCATTCGATGGCGTTGGCATGGGGCTTGGTTTTACCCTTGGCCTTACCTGTATCGGTGTGTTTCGTGAGCTGCTGGGTGCCGGTGAGGTGTTTGGCTTCCGTGTGATGCCGGAGTCGTATGAGCCGCTTGCCATTTTTGTAATGGCACCGGGGGCGTTCTTTGTACTTGCCATGCTTACGGCGTTGCAGAATAAATTTAAGCTAAAGTCTGCGACCAATGTACCGGATGGCATGGATAGGCTTGCCTGCGGGGGAAATTGTGCTTCCTGTAATGGAAGTACCTGTACTGCAAATCATGCGGTATTAGAGCAGAGCAAGGAGCAGGAAGCAGCAAGAAAGGAAGCTTTGATAAAGGAGGCTGCGGTAAAAAGGGCAGTAGCGGAAAACGGAAAGGAGGAGGCATAGGATGAAAGAGTTATTGTTGATTGCAGTAAGCTCGGCACTGATTAATAACGTGGTACTCAGTCAGTTCCTCGGTCTGTGTCCGTTCCTTGGCGTATCCAAAAAGATAAAGACGGCAGCCGGCATGGGGGCAGCGGTTATTTTTGTTATCACCATTGCCTCGGCGGTGACCTCGCTGATTTATGACGGGATTCTGGTGCGGTTTGATTTGGATTACATGAAAACGATTGTATTTATTCTTGTGATTGCAGCACTGGTACAGCTGGTGGAAATGGTTTTAAAGAAAATCAGTCCGGCACTGTATTCAGCGCTGGGTGTGTATCTTCCGCTGATTACGACAAACTGTGCGGTACTTGGCATTGCATTGACGAATGTACAAAACGGATATGATTTGCTGACCGGTGTAGTAAATGGCTTTGCAACGGCGGCCGGTTTTGCGATTTCTATTGTGATTCTGGCAGGAATCCGTGAGCGCATGGAGCATTCCGATATTCCGAAGGCATTTCGCGGAATGCCGATTGTACTGATCTCGGCAGGCTTAATGGCGATTGCATTTAGTGGCTTTGCCGGTTTACAGATAGGAGGTTGACAAGATGCGGAATATAACGGTGTTATCTTTATTAGTGGCAGGTCAGTATCCTTTTGCGGCAGCAATTGATTTTAAGGCCATTGGCATCGCGGCGGCAGTGGTTGGCATAGTAGGTCTGCTGATTGGCATTTTGCTTGGTGTGGCAGGAAAGTTTTTGTCGGTACCTGTGGATGAAAAGGAGGAGGCAGTCAGAGGACTGCTTCCGGGCAATAATTGCGGCGGCTGTGGCTTTCCGGGCTGTGACGGTCTGGCAAAGGCGATTGCGTGCGGTGAGGCTCCGGCAGGGCAGTGTCCTGTGGCAGCTGCGGAGGTAAAGATACAGATAGCAGAGCTGATGGGACAGACGCTAGAGGAAAGCGCAAAGCAGGTTGCGTATGTTGCATGCTCCGGTACCTGTGAAAAAACGGAATATAAGTACCACTATTATGGAATCCATGACTGTAGAAAGCTGGCACTGATTCCGGGACATGGGGAGAAGCAGTGTGAATACGGTTGTATGGGCTATGGCAGCTGCGTAAAGGAATGTCAGTTTGATGCGATTCATATTGTAAATGGCGTGGCAGTTGTAGATAAGGATGCCTGCGTGGCCTGTGGAAAGTGCATAAAGGTATGTCCAAACGGGTTGATTTCGCTGGTTCCTTATGAGACGAGACCTGTTGTGGCGTGTAATTCACGAGAAAAAGGGAAGGCGGTAAAGGCTGCCTGTGTGGCAGGCTGTATAGGCTGCACACTCTGTGAAAAAAGCTGTGAGGCGGGAGCAATTACCATGGAAAATAATCTTCCGCAGATTGATTATGGAAAATGCACCGGTTGCGGAAAATGTGCAGAAAAGTGTGTGCAAAAGTGTATTAGCTTGTGCTAGATAAGGAGGAATGAAATGCGTTGTACGATATGCGGACGGGAAGCAATGAATCCGGAAGCAAATTATTGTGACTATTGCGGAAGCTCTTTTCGGGAATGCGGACAGGAGAACAGGCAGTGGGAAAACGGAGCAGGTGAGAAATTTCGTGACGGGGTATCAGAAGAACGATATTCTGCGTTTGGTACAGGGGAATACCGGGAATCCACAGTGGGAAATAACGGCAGAACGGTAGCAGGAGAAAACAAAAAAATCACGATATGGACTTATCTCGGAGTGCTGCTGCTTCCGTTAATTCCGTGGATTGGAACGATTGCATGGTTTGTTATTTTATGCTACTGGTCCTTTAGTATTAAAATTGACGAGGCGAGAAAATGCTTTGCCAGAGCTTATCTGATTTATATGGGAATTGCCGTGGCAGTGCTTGCCGGTCTGGTGGGAATGTATACGGCGCTTACATAGCGGAGGAGTTTATGAAATTACTTCATTGTGGAGATTTGCATCTTGATTCTGCGCTGAATGCGAATCTGGAGGGAGAAAAGAGAAAGCAGCGAAAGAGTGAGCTGGTGCTTACCTTTGTACGCATGGCAGAGTATGCTGCCGCGCATGCTGCGGATGCGGTGCTGATTGCGGGAGATTTATTTGATGGAAGTCATGTGACGAAGCGGACGCAGAATCTGGTAAAGGAAACCATTCTGCGTTTTCCGGCGTTGGATTTCTTTTATCTGCGTGGCAACCATGATATGGATAATTGTCTGACGGCATGGGAAGAACCTCCGGATAATCTGAAGCTGTTCGGAACGGAGTGGACATATTACCGCCATGGGGATGTTGTAATTGCGGGCGCAGAGTTTGCCGGAGAAAATGCGGCTGCTCTGTAT
>CAZCON010000085.1:0-6348 GCA_964500085.1 uncultured Lachnospiraceae bacterium | reverse complement strand
CGTGGAACGCTGCGCCATAATAGATGAAATTGAAAAAATATTTACCGCACAGCGTCGTTTGGGTTCTCCATGGACGGACGAAAAACTGGAAGAATCTTACCTTGAGATTTTCTCCGGCCAACGAAATTTCGACGAAGGACCCGGTGGAAACAGTCCCTACGCTGGCGGTATCGGTGAAAGAGTTGGCTTTTGCACATTTGAAAAAGAGCAGCGCCGTGCCTCCAAGGCGACTTACACCTTTGAATATTTTAAGCTGTTGCAGGATTTGAACCATATCCGCATTGCGGGTATCGGAACGGAATCCCGCCCCTTGAATGCCCAGGAACGGGAAATTCTGAAGACAGCCGCTTTCCGGTTCCCCTCGCTGACTTACGAGCAAATGCGCAAAAAGCTGTCGCTGCCGGAAGATTGCTTCTTTAACAACCTGTTTTACAGAAAGAAGTCCCGTGAAGCTACAGAAAAGCAGAAATGGCTTCAGATGCAGTCCTATCACAAACTGCGCCAGGCTCTGGATAAAGTTGAAAAAGGCACCATCAAGGCCTTTACGGAAGATCAGCTTAACGACATTGCCACGATTTTGACTCTTTATATGGCGGATGCCAAGCGGGTCGAACTGCTGCGCAATGCTGAGATCCCGGAACAGTACTATGACGTCCTGTTGCCCCTGTCCTTCAGTAAATTCGGCAATCTCTCTGTTATCGCCATGCAAAAGCTCATTCCCCTGCTGGAGCAGAGGATGCGCTATGATGAAGCCTGCGCACAAGTATACGGCGATCATCGGCGCCTCCATTCTGAACAGCGAAAGCGCAGACTGTCCCTTCACGATATGGAAGACGATATCACCAATCCTGTTGTTCTCCGTGCAATCAGCCAGACCATTAAGGTGGTCAATGCGGTGGTACGCACCTATGGCCCGCCGGATGTAGTACGTGTGGAGCTGGCCAGAGAAATGAGCCGCAGCCTTGAGGAACGTCGCAAGATAGATAAACAACAGGAAGACAACCGTGCCAAAAGCGAACGGATTCGGCAACAGATTGCAGAATACAAGGGCGACCGTGCCGACGGCCTGGATATTGTAAAATTCAAGCTGTACGAGGAGCAAAACGGTGTATGCCTGTACTCCGGGCGAAACTTAGACCTTACCCGTCTGTTTGAGCCGGGGTATGCGGAGGTGGATCACATCATTCCGTACAGCCGATGCTTTGACGACAGCTACCGAAATAAAGTTCTGGTTTTGACTGAGGAAAACCGCCAAAAAGGAAATCGCCTGCCTTATAAGTATTTCGGTCATGACGAGAGGCGCTGGCATCCATTTGAAGTCCGTGTGGAAACCCTGATCCATGACTACCGCAAACGTCAAAAACTGCTGAAACAATGCCTTACGGAGGCAGAAAGCTCAGATTTCATTGAGCGCAATCTAAAGGATACCCAGTACATCACCAAAGCGGTCTACAATCTGATCCGCAATCATTTGGAGTTTGCCGACTCTAAATACAATCGCAAGAATGCCTCTCCGGTTTATCCGGTCAATGGTGCTGTCACCTCTATGTTGCGAAGCCGTTGGGGTGTTCATAAGATTCGGGAAGACGATGATCTGCATCACTGTCTGGATGCTGCTGTTATTGCCGCCACCAGCCCGGCTCTCGTTCAGCGATTAACCGAATACTACAAGCGCAGGGAAACGCTGATTAAAACTTCGGCCGGTTATGCAGATCCCACCACCGGCGAGCTGGTGGACGCTGTGCAGGATAATCGTATTCCCGAGCCTTGGCCAATATTCCGGAAGGAACTGGAGGCAAGGTTGTCTTCTAATCCTCGTGAGGTAATTGACTGGTTGAACTTGCCCACCTATAAAAGAGGTGAGCCTATCAAGCCGGTCTTTGTCTCCCGAATGCCTAACCATAAGGTAACCGGTGCCGCCCATGCCGAAACCATTCGCAGCGGCAAGGCCGGTGAAGGAACGACTGTCAGCAAGATTCCTCTGAACAAGCTCTCTCTGAAGAATGGAAAAATCGTATCCGGCAATGGGGAGTACTATAATCCTGCCAGCGATATGCTGCTCTATAACGCTCTCATAGCACAGCTTCAACGCTTTGATGGCGACGGTGCCAAGGCATTTACGGAACCGTTCTACAAGCCAAAGCACAACGGTACCCCGGCCCACGGGTGGACAAGGTCAAAATAGCGGAAAAATCCACAGTCAATCTGCCTGTCCGCAATGGCGTAGCGGCCAACGGCGATATGGTGCGCATCGATGTGTTCTATGTAGAAGGCGATGGCTATTACTTCGTTCCTGTCTATGTGGCGGACACCAAGAAGAAGTACTTGCCCACCAAGGCCGTCCGTGCAGCCAAGCCTTATTCCGAGTGGAAAGAAATGGACGACGATGATTTCCTTTTCTCCCTCTATGCCGGTGATCTGGTGCGCATTCGAAGCAAAAAGCCTATCAAGCTGAATTTAGCAAAGGACGGTACCGGTGATTAAGTCATCACCCAAAGGGATGGTATGTTCTACTACCAAGGCGCAAATATCGCTAACGGGCAAATCCGCATTACCACCCACGACCGTCGATATGAGCAGCCCAGCCTGGGCTTCAAAACCCTGCAGTGGGTGGAAAAATATCAGGTAGACATTCTGGGCAACTATTACCCGGTCAAATCTCCCGAAAAGCGGATGCCCTTCCGCAAGGAGGACTAAAATAGAATACAGAAACATCTTTTTGGCGAACCCGGCAAAAATCCGTGTACTGCGAGAGCAGCTTGTGATTGAACAGGCGGAAACCTTCACCGTTCCGCTGGAGGATATTTCTGCTGTTCTCATTGAATCCCGGCAGGCGCTCCTGCTGGAATTGCCGGAATTGCTTCCGCTGGAGCTGCACCGGTATGAATAGACTGATGCGGATATTGGTTATGTTTGATCTGCCGGTGAAGACAAAAGCCGAGCGACGAAGCGCCACCCGGTTTCGGAACTTTTTGCTTCGTGACGGATATCATATGGTGCAATTTTCCGTCTATGCTCGACTTTGCAACGGCAGAGATTCGGTGGAGACCCACCGCAAGCGGATTTTGTCTGCACTGCCTTCAAAAGGGGCGGTGCGCATGATGGTAATCACCGAGAAGCAGTACAATTCCATAGAATTGCTGATTGGAGAACCAACCGCTTATGATAAGCCCCAGCAAAATGAGCAGCTGATGATTTTTTGGAAAAAATGAGGAACAGTTTTTCATTAGAAAGCTGTTCCTCATTTTGCACTTTTCTCCGACTTTCAGCCAAAAAAAGGGGGACAAAAAGTGACTTTTTCCGCCCTCGGTTCTACCCCTACTATACCACTGCGAGAAAGAGCCGGGAGCTACACCGGTACAACGGTGCAGCGATGTCCGCCGTTAAATATACCACCATTGCTCCCGGAACTGTGGATAGTCTTAGCAGAATTTTGCCACCGGCGAAACTGAGTCTTTATGTCCCTGCTCCTTGTCCTATAAAGAACAAGCGTTCACCTCACTTTTCTGTGCCAGCCCTTTCTGTGTCATGGGCCTGCGTGTTCTTATTTCCTGTAAGCCCAAGATATTCCCACTTCTGTTGCTATTATACGAAACCATGCGTAGAATCGTCAAGCGCTTTTTGAAAGCTGCTTGATTCAATTCGCCCATGATTAAGGACGCTTTTTGTATGTATCCGCATATCACAGTTCTGAAAATTCTCAATGCAAAAATGCAGAAACAGCCGCTACGGCACCTTCCTTTGCAACCAATTTAATTTCATTGACAGTGTCCTTGTTTATTGACGGCATCGGCAAAAACATTTATAATAATTTATGAACTCCCATGCAATAATGAAAAACGCTTTCATACTCGGAGGTGCCTTACATGAATCACAATACAACTTTTGTTGTTATTCCGGCAAAAAAACGAATGGCGGGCCCTACTCTTTTGAAATGTTGCGCTATTCTTTATCCGATGGATCCTGCGTCTATGCGATAATTAGTTTCGGCAATTAACCATCCCTTTCAACCGTTGTCGCACAGTATCAACAATGCAAGGAGGAAGGAAAATGGCTTCTCTAACACACGTCTGCATGTGGTCAGACAATCAATGGAGAGCAATTACAGCCGAAGAAGCTGCTAAATTACATCCGGGCGGACCTGTGTCTGCACATAGCGGTCTATTCATGTGTGAATTGTGCGGACAATATGTCAGCCTTACCACCGGAGAAGTTAAAAAACGTCATTTTCGGCACAGTGCAGAAGAAAAGGACAAAGCCTGCCCTGAGCGCACCTTTGGCGCCAACTACTCCATCTCCTTCAATGATTGGGATCATGACTTGCCGATTCGTATTATACCCATGTCCTCTTCTGCTTTCAGATTTGAAATCGGCTTAGTTCGTGCACCTGTTAGCTTTCTAAAGGCAGACTTTCGGATTGAAATCCGCCCAAAGGAAACGTCTGATGTATGTTTTATCTTTTCAAAAGAGCGGATAGATTTCGACAGCATTACCTACCTTCCTATTGGTGAACAGCCATCTGAAAAGTACACGCTCACTTTTCAAAATAGCGATGATGCACTGCACGACTTTTGGCCGGCTGAAATTATCGGCGTAGAACCCAGAGGAACGCTGTTTGCAAAAGCTTCCGGCATAAAGCTTCCCCCCGACGCAGATGTGGAAATTGAGAAGGAATATTATCTGCTGAAGCGAGGAAATGTTCCGCCACACGCCTGCCCCTATATGCGAATTCAAAAAGTTGCGCAGAAACGAGTCAATTTTGATGTCTGGACTCTCTATGTAGTTTCTGCCTCCGCTTTTAATGAGGACACCGCTCGCTTCTATCTTGACTTTCATTGCCGCCTAACAGATCACCCTGTTTCTCTGCAGCCGGTGTGGCCTTTGTTTGTAGAAGGAAAATATCTGATTAAGCATAATCAGAATTGTCTTTATATGCTTGTCGACGGCAATACGTCATCGGTTAAAACCTTTCCTCATGCAAAGAATCAGTGGATTTCCAATGATTCATCTCAATCAAAATTATATAAAATACAGTGCTCAGATCGGCAGCAGCTAATATCAGCAGGTCGAGCACAGGTATTGCAGTACGCGTATTTTTGGAAAGAACCGCTTTTACAAGAAGGCATTCTGCCGGAAGTGCCGGTAACAGATCTCTCCGGTGCTGTAGTTGCCCCCGGAGAAGTAAGTACTTTGCCGCCTAGCAAAACGCTCTGTTTTAAAGTCCCCTTTGACGGCGAGCTTGTTGTCTCCAAAAGCCAGCGCATTATAGAGCGAAGAAAACTTCCGGCAGACCAATGTGTTGAGTTTGATGAAATCTCTTTCGGTTTAACCATCCAAGTGATTGTCGGCCTAGATATCGTTTGGCAGATTTACTTTAAAAAGTCTCAAAGCGCTATCGCTGAGGAGGAAAGCGGACTTTTAGAACGAATCGAAAAGGCATCTGGTGCCCTAATCCCTGCACCTCATGCTTTGCGGAATATTCTGACGGGTATGAAAGGCTATCCGAAGATATGTCACTGGATACGATGTTGCCTTCGAAATGGAACTATCCATGAGCAATCTTATCGCATATTGCAGGATACTTACCTCAAGCTCAGCACGAACAGATAAGGAGATCGAGTATGGATTATGTCAACCTTCTTTCGAAAGACGAAAAGAAAGCCCTTTGCGAAATAATCACTGGAAAAGAATTTGTAAAGCTCTTTCAACGGCATCCGGAAGAATTTGAAAAAATACAAAAAGGCTTCAGAGTTAAGTTTTTACGAGATACGTTTGCCTTAGTTGTAGCTAAGGCAAACGTTGACACTCCTTTTATTTCTATGCACATTAACAAAAGAATGGAAGTATGTCTATCAGAAATTTCGCGCCAAACCAAAGCACTCGAAGAAAAAGGTTTGCACCATTCTATTGCACTGGCAATGATTTTAATTGACTTCGGCTTTGCGGAGAACCTGGATTTATACTTTAAACTAACTCAAAATGCTTTAGAAAACGATGTGCGCATCACCATTTTAGCCGCCATTGAAGGCATTCAAGCCGAACGTGTGCAAAGTTTGAAAACCATAGACGCTATTCGGCAGGAAAAAGAAAATACGCTTACCGCAGCGCGTGCTAAAATCACTGAATTGACCAATCAGGTTAAGCGCCTGGAACGCAACAATCAGTTATTAAGTTCTGAAATCCAAACGCTCCAGCAAAAAGCGGATTCTTCAAACGCCGAACGGGAAGAGATAGCTAAAAAGCTGGAATCTTATAAAATAGATGCCGAAGCGGAGCAATTCCAAGCGCATGCAAAGATTAATGATTTGCAAGCCCAGCTTTCCTCTACACGTTCGGAATATAAAGAAC
>CAZCON010000084.1:0-6397 GCA_964500085.1 uncultured Lachnospiraceae bacterium | reverse complement strand
CAGTTAAAATACAGTAACTATACGGCTTTCAGCCATTTTTATGGCATTGTCGTGAATAATCTAGGATAAATATATTTTACACTAACTGCCGGATTCTTTCGCGACCCCAGCAGTTATTTTTTTACAGAAAAAAGTGCTGCCGCACCTACGATTTCTCAATCGTAAATGCGACAGCCCAAATTGGCGGATAATCCGAAGAGACGGCAACAAAAATGAAAAGAAAACGCAAGGAATATATATCTAAAATAAATTTAACAAAAACGACAAAAAGTCGAATCTAACGATTGACATATAGAACCATTTGTGATAGACTAAGATTAATTTAACAAATATCGGATGCGAAAGGTGGATAGGAATGCTTAAAAATAAGATGATGTATGCCATATGCAGTCTTAGTTTTTTGCTTTTTGTTGGTTGCAGAGTTCAGACGGAGTATGTAGGAACAGAAAAAGAACTTACAGGGAATATAGAAGAAATAAAGCAGAACAATTTCCAAAAAATAGAATATACAAATATGCCAATGGATATGTATGGTTTTGCTGCAGGTGAAGATGGAATGTTATATGTGCTGATGCAGGATGGAACATTACAGCAGTATACAATAAATGGAGAGCCGCTAAGGTTCTATTCTGATTGTATGGATTTTACTGCGTTTTGTTATGCAGATAAAATGTTGTATGCGTATGATGCTGTAAAACGAGAGATTGTGGCAATAGATATCGAAACGGCGGAGAAAAGTACAGTTATAGAAAACTTTGCTGTGGAAGAGGTGTTGAAGATGATAGTGTTGGATGATGCCCTGTACGTTCTGATTGTTCCGGAACAGTATCAGGCATTTGGAAAAGAGGATGAGTATGTTAGTTTTGAGGAAAGCCTGTATAAAATAACGCTTGAGGAAGGGAAGAAAGAAAAATTATCTATTGATGGGATATTGGCAATATACAAGGATGGAAGAGAAAGACTCTATTATTATGCATATCAGGACGAGACCTATGTGTTGGGCGAATATGATACAGAGACCGGAGAAAGCCGGATTTGTTATGATATGATGAAACAGTTTGGAGTCAGGTATTTGAGCGCATTTGTATATGAACAGGACAAGTTTGCTTATGCTGAGATTACAACACCTAGAATACAGGTGATTTCGTTAACAGGGGGAATGGAATTGGGGAGTATCGAAGAAGTATTGTTGTTTTCTGGAAATGATATGGAATGTGTGAGAGGAAATATACTTTATTTGGGTTACCACCCAGAAGAGAGAGGAAATACTTTGCAAGGTATTTATTTGGGGGATTTTGATTAGATTGTGATATGACTTTCGCAAAAGCCGGCTTGTGAAAGGACAATTACAATGGAACAAAAAATGTAAATTCTTTGAAACGAAGAGAAAAAGGAGTTACGAATGATGGTAAAGAAAAAAATACTAGGAGTGGTAGCAGCTGTTGCACTTACGGTAGCTATGACTCCGTCTTATGTGGCAAACGCATCAAGTGCATCGCATGATGTACCGGGTGGCGGTGGAAAGCAGTGCAATAACACATATTTTAATTATGTGCACACGGGCTTTTCCAAGAGCTATTCTATTCCACCACATCAGCTTACGGACGGAAGAAGCTGTACGAGAACTCGTTTGGCTTATATTCACAGTAAAATATGTTCAGGCTGTGGAGGGGTTATAGAGGCAAATCTTGTATTCGAATGCTCGGAGGATCATTCTATTTGTACAAATCCGGTGCCAACGTGTGAGTGATTTTTTGAAGGCTGCTGCATAATATACAGCAGCCGCTTGGAGGGAAAAATGAAGAAATTTTATACTGGCATCTTATTTGGTATACTTTTGTTTTTTGCCGGTTGCAGTGCAAAGAGCGACATAACGGCAATGCGAAATACGGAATTTCAGAGACTTTTTCCGGATGGAGAGATAGCGGCACTGAGTGCGGAGGAAGCGTTTGCCGTGGCGGAGAACGGAGAGTTTTATCTTTCGGAGGGGTTTGAACGGCTTTGCAGATATTCCGCAGACGGAACATTATTAGATACCTATGAAAATGTAAAAAATGCCAAGGTGCTTTGCCTGATGGGGGAGCAGTTGTTTTTTTATACCTATGAGGATGAATTAAAGCAGCTTTCCCTAAAGGACAGGAAGGTGACAACGCTAGAAGAGTGCATGCTGGTTTCGGATGTCCAGAATCTGGTGGCGGCAGGGGAAAACCTGTATGCGCTTGTTACCACATCGGAGAGTGGGCAGATAGAGAATGTACTAAAAGAAATTAATGTCAGAAACGGACGGCAAAAAACGATAGAAACAGAGCAGGGCGAGCCTTCTGCGGTCTATGCGTCAGCAGAAGGAAAGCTGTATTATTGCACAAAGACGGATGGAGGAGCTTCTCTTTATTTGTACGATGAAAAAACAGAAAAAAGCACCCTGCAGTATGATTTATCCGGATATATGCAGGAGGGGCAGAATGTACAGTGCTTTGTGTATGAGAAGGGGCTGTTTGTCTGCAGCCCTTTGACAGGGGAGCTGACCGTACTTTTACCGGAAGAAGGAAAAAGTGCACAGGTTCCGATAGGAGGAAATGTAAGTCTGGGAAGAGATATGGTATGTGTTGCGGGAAATGTAATTTCCAAAAGCTATGTGGCGGAAAAGGCAGAGGATTCCTTTTATACCGTATACTTAGGTGAGGTTGTAACGGAAAAGCCGGTCATGGCGCCGGAGGGAACGATAACGGTGTGCGGGAGCGGAATCAATGTTACCGCGATAGAAGCTGCAAGTGGCCTGAAAACAAAGTTTGTCAGCAACAAGGCAGGCAGTACGGAGGAGTTTCTGGCGGAGCTGATGGCAGGAAATCCGGAGATTGATTTTTATCTGCTGACCATGAGTAGTGACAAGGCGTGGCAGATAAAAGAAAAGGGAATCTATGAGCCGTTGAATTCTTCTAAAATAATAGAAAATTATGCGGACTCCTGTTTCTCTTATATTGCGGACGGAATGCGGACAGAATCCGGTGATATCTGGATGCTGCCGATCGGTGTTACGACAAACTGCATTTTTTACGTTGAGGAAAATCTGGGAAAATACGGGATTTCCACGGAAGATTTTCAGACGATGGATTCCTTCCTGGCACTTTCCGAAAGACTGACAAAAGCCCTTTCGGATTCGGAGTATCATGCGTACGTAAATATGCCTGCGACCTTCGCTCTGGAGCTGCAGGATCAGTACGACACGTTTTATTGTGATTTTAAAAACGGAACGGTAAATTATAAGACAAAGGAGTTTCGGGATTATTTTAAGACGTTGTATCAGGGCTGGGTGATGTATTCCCAGAATCCGAAGCATCCCATCCTGCGGTCAGGCAGAGAGGATGCCACGTCCGGAATGGTCTGGGAACAGCCGGAGTATGATTTGGAGCATATGCTTTATAAATGGACAAATCTGGGAGGACATTTGGACTACGGCACTCTGGAGGGCTGGCGTCTGCTTCCGTCACCGGTCTTTTCGGAAAAGGTGCAGGGCAGTAAGGTTACGGTCTACGGACTGATTCTGAATCCGTACAGTGCACAGAAGGAGCTTGCAATGTCCTATCTGGAAACGATTGCGAAAAATCCGATGGAAATCTGCACCCAAAAAGAATACGTTCCGTTCCTGTTTAAGGATTGGAGCAGATACGAGGGAGTGTACGATGCCACGCTGCCGGCAGTGCAGGATTTGTACCGCCTGTTTGCAGACGGCTATCTTGCAACGATAAGCTATCCGTATACGCTGGATATTGTTGCAGATTATCAGGCAGACCGCTTGACGATAGAGGAGGCGGTTGACAGGCTGCAGAAGGAAACCGAAATGTGGCTCGGCGAATAAAGAAGATTTGGAGGGGGCAGGATGTATACAAAAAAGTTTCGGGGTAAAGTGTTTCTGTTATGCATTCCGGGGTTTGTGGGCTTTTTGATGTTTTATCTGGTTCCTTTTCTGAAAAGTCTCTGGTATGCATTTATCAATGACACGTTTCATAAGGAATTTGTGTGGTTTGATAACTTCAAAGCTGTATTGAAAAATAAATACTTTCAGCTGGCATTGAAAAACACGGTAATCTTTTCCCTGTTTGGCGTGCTGCTTCTGCTTGTACTTTCCTTTTTTCTGGCACTGGGTCTTGCAACGGTGGTGAAAAGAGCTGCGTTTATTAAAAACGCCTTTTTGCTTCCGATGCTGCTGCCGACAATTAGCGTTATTTTTGCATGGCAGACTGTATTTGACAGTGATCTTTATTTTAGCTGGATGAAAAGCGGAATGGGTTGGATAGAGGCGCTGCCGATTTATGCCATGTATCTCTGGAAAAATACCGGTATCAATGTCATTCTTCTGACGGCGGCGTTTGCCGGACTTCCGGAGGAGGTGCTGGAGGCGGCGGAATTAGATGGCGCGAGAGGTTGGAAACGGCTTCGTTATATTACAATGCCGTTGGTTACACCGACGCTTTTCTTTGTCGGGATTCTTTCCTTTGTCAATTCCATGAAGGTCTTTAAGGAGAGCTATCTGTTTTTTGAAAGAGGCTATCCGCCGGATGCAGTTTATACGGTACAGTATTACATGAATAATCATTTTCAGAAGCTGAACTACCATAATTTAGCGTGTGCCTCTGTGATTGTGGCGGTTCTGATCGGGGTTCTGATTTTTGCTGTTTACCGCCTGCAAAATAAGATGATGAAGGATGTGAGCCTATGAAAAAACGAATTTGGACGGCGGTATTTCTGATTCTGGCAGTGCTTTATCTTCTTCCGGTGGTAATGACCATCCTGAAATCGCTGCGATATGAGGATTCTGTATTTACACTGCGACAATATGTGGAGCTTCTGATTACGGATTACACGGCATTGCGGTATTTCTGGAATTCCGTATTTTATGCGGTTGTTATTACGGCAGGATGTTTGCTGGTGTCCTTTCCCTTGGGCTTTTTATTTGCGAAGGTGAAATTTCGTGGACGTGAGGCGCTGTTCTTTATTTACATCGTAGTGATGCTTTTACCGTTTCAGGCAACGCTTTTGCCGAACTACATAGGCTTACGGGATATCGGGCTGTTAGATAAGCCGGGTGCGCTGATTTTGTCCTTGCTGTTTTCTCCGCTTGCGGTTTTTCTGTTCCGGCAGTTTATTGCACGAATTGAGGATTCTACGTTAGAATATACCACACTGGAAACCTCCTCTGTGTGGAAAATGCTTTGGTATGTTGTTTTGCCGCAGGCAAAGGACGCCTTTTTTGCCGTGGGAGTTTTGATTTTTTGCGAGAGCTGGAATATGGTAGAGCAGGTATTAATTTTTACTGCAAAAAATGAGGAAATATGGCCGCTTTCCGTAATGCTGGAGCAGATTCCGAAGGATGTGACCTATGCGGGTGCAGTCGTGTATATGTACCCGGTGCTGGTATTGTTTGTGTGTTTCCGCGGCGTGTTTTCGAAATCCATGGAGAAATTTAAATGGTAAGGAGGGTGCCTGTGAAAAGGAAAGAAAAGTGGGGCAGGATTTTTCTTGTTGTGATAACTGTGCTGTTGTTTTTGCTTCTGGTTGTCTGTACCCTGTTCGGCGATGCCATTTATAAGCGGATTACGCCTAGGGTGACCGTACAAAGGTTTAATATGGTGGAGGTGGATGGAAAAAGATATGCCTGTATTCCGAAGGAGGCGCTGACAAAGGAGCGCTGTGTTTATTTTGTGACCTCGGAGCAGGGCTTCAGCCGTGTGATTTACCGGATTTGGAAATATCAGGCAGAGTCGGTGGAAACCGCTTCTGACCCTGCGTTTTGTCTGATTCCGATGGAAAAACGAGAGGAGAAATCCTCCGGGCTTGTGGTAGTTAAGCCGGAAGAGGCGGCAGACCTGAAAGAGGAGGAAAAGGTACAGCTAAAAAGGTAGCGGACGGAAAAAGGGCAGAACGTCCGCAAAAGGGTAGCGCTTTCGCGTCTATAAATAATTTTCTCCCCATTTTGCCAGCTCCGTGAAAACCGGCAGCAGGGCCTTTCCCTTTTCGGTGAGGGAATACTCCACATGAGGCGGTATTTCATTGAATTGCTCCCGATGTACGATTCCTAATTCTTCCAAATCGCGGAGTGTATTGGTAAGCATGGTATTTGTGATTCCGAGTACGGCTTTTTTTAGCTCGCTAAAGCGGCAGGACGGTTTTTTGAACAGCTCATAGATGATATGCGTGCGCCACTTGCCGCTAAGCAGCTCCAGTGTTCTACGCATCGGGCAGGTGTTGCTGACGTTTGTGGTAATGACTCGTTGCAGATATTCTTCTGCGGTAAATTCTTTTTTCATACTTCCCTCCGGTATCGTAAAGCGTACTAGGTATCTTTATTTTGCGTACTTGTACCTTATTATGATACATAGTATACTTTTTATACTATATT
>CAZCON010000083.1:0-6404 GCA_964500085.1 uncultured Lachnospiraceae bacterium | reverse complement strand
CCGGCGACGGGGATTCTGTCAATTACGAGCATGTTACCTATGAAGGCTATGGACCGAGCGGAATCGCAATTATTGTGGATGCACTTACGGATAACAAGAACCGTACCGCTGCAAATGTCCGTAACGCATTTACCAAAGGAAACGGCAACATGGGAACCACCGGCTGCGTATCCTTTATGTTTGACCAAAAGGGACAGATTATCGTTGCAAAGGAGGATTACTCCGGCGACGCGGACGAGCTGATGATGGTAGCTCTGGATGCAGGCGCGGACGATTTTTCTGAGGAAGAGGACAGCTTTGAAATTATTACCGACCCGGATGCCTTTAGTGAGGTGCGTGAGGCAATGGAGCAGGCTGGTATTGTGATGGCGTCCGCAGAGGTTACAATGATTCCGCAGACCTGGGGCGAGCTTACCAGTGAGGCAGATATAAAGAGCATGAACAAAATTCTCGACCTGCTAGATGAGGACGATGACGTGCAGGAGGTTTATCATAACTGGGATATGCCGGAGGAAGAGTAATCCATGGTTTGAACCGGATTTTGAGATTGAAGAATAGAGATTGGCAGAGGTGAAACAGATGAAAATCAGAACGAGATTTGCACCGAGCCCGACAGGCAGAATGCATGTAGGCAATTTAAGAACGGCATTGTACGCTTTTTTGATTGCAAAGCACGGTGACGGTGATTTTATTTTAAGAATTGAGGATACGGATCAGGAGCGTCTGGTAGAGGGTGCAGTAGATATTATTTATCGTACCATGGAGAAGACCGGTCTTCATCACGACGAAGGTCCGGATAAGGATAAGGGAGTCGGTCCGTATGTCCAGAGCGAGCGCGTAAAAAGCGGTCTGTATATGGAGTATGCAAAGCAACTTGTTGAAAAGGGCGAGGCGTATTACTGCTTCTGTACCAAGGAGCGGCTGGAGTCCTTAAAGACTACGGTGGAGGGCTCTGAGGAGAAGGAAATTACAAAGTACGACAAGCATTGTCTACACCTGTCGAAAGAGGAGATTGAGAAGAACTTAGCTGCGGGAATGCCATTTGTCATCCGCCAGAATATGCCGATGGAGGGGACGACCTCTTTTACGGATGTACTTTACGGCACCATTACGGTAGAGAATGCAGAGCTTGACGACATGATTCTGATTAAGTCCGACGGCTTCCCGACCTACAACTTTGCAAACGTCATCGACGACCATCTGATGGGCATTACCCATGTAGTGCGCGGAAATGAGTACCTTTCGTCAACCCCGAAGTACACAAGACTGTATCAGGCGTTTGGCTGGGAGGAGCCGGTTTATATTCATTGCCCACTGATTACCAATGAGGAGCATCAGAAGCTTTCCAAGCGAAGCGGACATTCCTCCTTTGAGGATTTACTGGAGCAGGGCTTTGTAACGGAAGCTATCGTAAACTTTACCGCGCTTCTCGGCTGGAGCCCGGCAAACAACGAAGAAATAATGACGCTAGAGGAGCTGATTGCACAGTTTGATTATACCCATATCAACAAGTCTCCGGCAGTGTTTGATATGCAGAAGCTGCGTTGGATGAACGGCGAGTACTTAAAGCGCATGGACAATGAAAAGTATTATGAGCTGGCTCTGCCGTATGTGGAAACGGTCGTAACGAAGCCGTATGATAAAAAAGCAATCGCTGACCTTGTAAAGACCAGAATTGAGACCCTGCTTGATATTGCAGGTCACATTGATTTCTTCGAGGAGCTTCCGGAATATGACACGGAGATGTATGTCCACAAGAAGATGAAGACAACGAAGGAATCTTCCCTTGTGGTATTAAAGGAGTTACTTCCGCGTCTGAAAGAGCTTTCTGACTACAGCGTTCCGGCAATCGAGGCACTCCTTATGGGCTATGTGCAGGAGAAGGAAATCAAGAACGGACAGGGCTTATGGCCGGTGCGTACCGCAGTTTCCGGTAAGCAGATGACGCCGGGCGGTGCTTACGAGATTATGGCAATTCTCGGCAAGGACGAGAGCATAAGACGTGTGGAAAAGGCGATAGAGCTGCTGGAAAAGGAAGTATAGAAGTATAGTACAGAGCAATTGACATAAGAAAAGATAGAAACAGTGATGTTGCTGAAAGGACAGAAGGAATTTATGAAGACGGTAAAGCGGGGAATAAAATATGCAGTTGTTTTTATGATTGCGATAATGGCTTTGACGGGGATTCTTGTTCTTTCAGCAATGATTCCGCGGTCTGCAATTTCTTTTAATCTCCGTGAGTCTGCAGAGTACCTGTGCGAGGAAGAACTCTTTGAAATGTTGGTTGATGATGTGGAAAGCAGTAAGATTGACCGTTATGCGGATTCTATATTGTTAGCAATTGCTTATCAGTATGACAGTGAGCGCCCGCTTGCTTCTGTCATGCTATCTTCCTATTACAGGGTAGAAAGCCAGAATGAGAATGAAAATCTGCTTGCTGCCGTAACAAATGAATACGCCCCCAATCAACAATATCTGCGCTATTGGCATGGTTCAAATGCAATTGTGCGGCCATTGTTGTTTTTTTTAAATATACGGGAAATTTATGTGTTAAACGGAGTGCTTCTGGCGGTACTTGCTTTTATACTGCTTGCGATTCTGTTGAAAAGCAGGGCTTTTATGCCGGCGGCGGGGGTGGCGGCAGGACTGGTGTTAACGGCAGTCTGGTATGTTCCGCTTTCGCTGGAATATACTTGGACATACCTGTTGATGCTGCTTTTGTCAATCTTTGGTTTTTTGCTTGCAAGGAAAGAAAAATGGAATCTGCTTGGATATTTCTTTCTGCTCGGAGGAATGGTTACAAATTTTGTGGATTTTCTTACAACGGAGACGCTTACGCTTCTGGTGCCCTTGCTGTTGATTTTGTGGACAGACCGGCAACGAAATCCTGCAAAGCCGATTCTGTATTTATTCCGGAGTGCCGGTAAGGCGGCGTTGGCATGGGGGTGCGGTTATGTGGGAATGTGGATGATGAAATGGGGAATGGCAGCCCTTGTACTCAGAGAAAATGTGCTTCCTTACATTCTGGGACACATTGAGGAAAGAGTAGGAGGAGACATTGGGATTGGCATCTGCCGCTATATCACGGGGGCGGTGTCCCGTAATGTCCGGTGCCTGTTTCCTTTGGAATATGGAGTAACAGGCGTTATCCTTGGGTTTACAGTTCTTTTTCTTGTTGTTTACATAGGCTGTGTTTATCACAAAAAACATATTTGCTGGAAATGTATTTTCTTATATGGGTTAGTGGGAACGGTACCTTATCTCAGATACATTGTGCTTCATAATCATTCGTATCTGCATTTTTTCTTCACATACAGGGCACAGCTTGCAACGGTGCTTGCACTGGGGTTGATATTGGAGGAATTGACGGAATGGAGGTGGTTTCTGCGTGCAGATGGCAGAAAAGGTAAGTCTTGAGCTGTCGGTTATTATGCCCTGTAGAAACGAAGAAGCCACAATCGGGTATTGTGTGGACGAGGCAAGACAGTTTATGGAAAACCATCAGATAAACGGAGAGGTGCTGGTGGTGGATAACGGTTCCGCAGATGCCTCGGCAGAGCTTGCAAGGCAGCATGGGGCAAGGGTAGTGTCGGAAGAAAGGGCAGGGTATGGAAATGCAATCCGGACCGGTATCGGAAACAGCAAGGGAAGGGTAGTGATTATCGGAGACTGCGATACGACCTATGATTTTCTGGGGCTGGAGGAGATGTACGGACTTTTGTCGCAGGAAAAGTGCGATATGGTAATCGGAAACCGTTTTGCAGGCGGTATAGAGCGCGGAAGCATGCCGCTTTCCCATAGATGGGGCGTACGTTTTCTTTCCTTTTGCGGGAGGGTGCGCTTTCAGACGAAGGTATATGATTTTCACTGTGGTCTCAGGGGACTGACGCGGGATGCGGCAGAGCAGTTGGACCTTTGTACGGAGGGAATGGAATTTGCCACGGAAATGATTGGTGTGGCAGTAAATCAAGGGCTTCGTATTTTGCAGGTGCCGGTGGTTCTCAGAAGGTGTAAATACGGACGGGAATCCAAGCTAAGAACGATTCGGGATGGTGTTCGCCATTTGGAATATATTTTAATGAGAAAAGGAGAAAGATAATGAACAGGGTATTGAAAAAAAGGAAAACACAGTTTTGGGCATTGTGTCTGACCGTAATGCTGGTGTTTTGCAATGCCATGCCTGTGGCAGCACTGGCAGCGGATTATTATGCAAAAGAAGGAGATATGCTGGCCAGCTGGGGGAGCAGCCTTCAGCCGGGAGATATGTGCTATATACAAAAGGGCTCCACGCCGGGAGCTACGTTTGGTTACCTCGAGTATTATGATGAAGATGACACTCTCCTGAGAAAGCAGATGTTTGATTCTGTTACACAGGAAGTAGGCGGTATAGTATATTACAAGGATAAGGTTCTGACATATTCTGAAGCGGGCGGAGCTCCTGAAAATGAAGAATTGTTTAGAACCTGGACGGTTACCTATTCCTATGGTTCGGCTGGCTGTGCTGCTAATATGAAATTGAAGGCAGTTTTGTATACAAAAAGTAGTATAAGCTACGAGCTGGATGGAGGAGATAATCCGGCATCGAATCCGAATCACTATCTGGAAGGAAAGAAAGAGATTCTGTTAGCGGATGCAAGTAAGACCGGTTATACCTTTGCCGGTTGGTATAATGATTCATCGCTTACAACACGTGTCACTTCAATTTCTGTGACGGATACCGGAGCTAAGACATTATATGCGAAGTTTGTTCTTGGAAACTATGGAATTACCTATGTTTTGAACGGAGGAAGCGAAGCCGGATCCAATCCGTCAAGCTACACTTACGGAACCGGAGTAGGAAGCCTTGCAGATGCAAGTAAGACCGGTTATACCTTTGCCGGCTGGTACAGCGATTCCTCGTTTACGACACGTGTTACCGGAATTTCTGCAACGGAGACCGGAGCTAAGACGCTGTATGCAAAGTTTACGCCAAACAGTTATGGAATTACCTATGTTTTGAACGGAGGAAGGAATGCTGCGTCCAATCCGTCAAGCTACACCTACGGAACCGGGGTGGGAAGCTTTGCTGCTGCTGGCAAGAGCGGCTATGATTTTGCCGGCTGGTACAGTGATGCAAGATTTACGACAAGGATTACATCAATTTCTGCGACGGAGACCGGAAGTAAGACGCTGTATGCAAAGTTTACGTCAAACAGCTATGGAATTACCTATGTTTTGAACGGAGGAAGCAATGCCGCGTCCAATCCGTCAAGCTACACCTACGGAACCGGAGTGGGAAGCCTTGCTGCTGCAAGTAAGAGCGGCTATACCTTTGCCGGCTGGTACAGTGATGATGCGTTTACGACACGTGTTACCGGAATTTCCGCAACGGAGAGCGGAAGTAAGACGCTGTATGCGAGGTTTACGCCTGCAAGCTATGAAATTACGTATCAGCTGGACGGAGGAAGCAATGCCGCGTCCAATCCGTCAAGCTATTGCTACGGAAGCGGAGTAGAGAGCTTCGCAGACGCAGAGAAGACAGGCTATGACTTTGACGGCTGGTATGCGGATGAAAGCTTTACGATAAAGATAAGTTCCATTTCGGCGGCAGAAACGGGAGATATGACCCTGTATGCGAGGTTTCTTCCGGCAAATTATAAGATTGCGTATGAGCTGAACGGAGGAAGTAATGCCGCTTCTAATCCTGTGTCGTATTGCTACGGAACGGGAGTGGAGAGCTTTGAGACTGCGAGCAAGACAGGATATGTATTTGACGGCTGGTATAGCGATGCAGCGTTTACGACAAAATTAATTGCAATTACGGCAGAGGAAACCGGAGACAGGATATTATATGCAAGGTTTACTCCGGCAGAATATATGATTACGTATGAGCTGGACGGAGGAAGTAATGCGGAGTCCAATCCGGTGAAGTATACCTATGGAGCCGGAGTAGAAAGCTTCCAAGCTGCAAGCAGGGAAAACTATATATTTGATGGCTGGTATGAGGATGCAGCGCTTACTGTACCGGTAGTCTCGATTTCGAAAAATGATATTGGAAATAAGATTCTGTATGCAGGCTTTGTGCCGGCTGACTATGAAATTTCATATGAGCTGGATGGAGGAAGTAATGCGGAGTCTAATCCGGCGAAGTATACCTATGGAGTCGGCGTGGCAGGCTTTGCAGACGCAGAAAAGACAGGCTATACCTTTGACGGCTGGTATGGTGATGAGGAGCTTTCGGTAGCACTTCTTACGATTTTGGCAACGGAATCCGGGAATAAGACCTTATATGCGAAATTTACGCCGGAGAGCTATAGCATTACCTATGAATTAGACGGAGGCAGCAATGCGGTGGAGAATCCTGCTGTCTATGTTTACGGAGCTGGAGTGGAGAGCTTCGCGGCTGCCGGTAAGGAGGGGTATAC
>CAZCON010000082.1:0-6411 GCA_964500085.1 uncultured Lachnospiraceae bacterium | reverse complement strand
GGTGTGTGATGACAGTCCGGAGTTTTTACAACGGATTTCCCGTATGGTTGAAAAATGGTCGAAACAAAGTAAAACTCCGGTGGAGCTATGCCGTTTTTTAAATGGCGACGAGTTACTTACCAAAAATGCCGTCACCCATATGGATATCATTTTTCTGGATATTATTATGCCGTTGCAAAATGGAATTGATACCGCAAAGGAGCTACGGCAGAGCGATGATGCCGCGAAAATTATTTTTCTAACCTCCTCTCCGGAATTTGCGCTGGATTCCTATGAGGTGAAAGCCTACGGGTATTTACTCAAGCCCGTTACCTATGAAAAGGTAAAGGAAATGCTGAATGAATGCAGCCATGCCTTTGAAAAGGAACCAAAGCATATCGTTTTAAAAACTGCGGTTGGATATCAGAAGGTATATTTTCACGATATGGAATATGCCGAAGCGCAAAACAAAAGGGTTGTATTTTATTTGCGGACGGGGAAACCCATTGAGGCGCTTGCACCTTTGCATTTATTGGAGGAAGGACTTACCGAAAACGACGGTTTTTTTAAATGTCACCGCAGTTATCTTGTCTTTCTGCCAAATGTGGACCATTTCAGTATGACAGAGATTATGACAAAGTCCGGGCGCAGGATTCCGATTGCCAGAGGGTATGGAAAGGCGTTCAAAGAGGCATATTTTGCCTATACGTTTCGAGATTAGAAAGGAAAGCGGTATGATGAACAGTGTTTTAAGCATTCTGCACCACGCGGTCACGCTGTTGTTTGGCGTGTATCTGTCAGCTGGGTTTCTAGGCATACGGATGAGCCGCAAAAATGTTGCCACTTTGTTCGGCTTTTCCTCCGCGGTCGGTGTGGTTTATGTGCTCACCTTTATTTTATTCGGCGATGTTTTTACTACAAAGGTATATCCGCTGATAGTGCACCTGCCGCTGCTTTTGTTTTTGACCTTGTTTTATAAGTACAGCGTGCTTCAGTCTGCCCTTTCGCTGTTTGTTGCCTATCTTTGCTGTCAGATTAGCAAATGGGTTGGACTTGCCATGCTTGAACTCACAGGGCAGGAATGGGTCTATTACAGCGTCCGGATTGTGATTGCAATTGTTGTGTTTGCCTTGCTGCTTTGCTATGTATCGAATGCCGCTGCACAACTGATACAAAAGCCGCCAAGGGCATTGCTTATTTTTGCGCTTTTGCCGTGTGTTTATTACATATTCGATTATGTGACGGGGGTTTACACTACACTGATTTATTGGTGTATTTCAAACAGTATGAGGAAAAGCGTGAGGCGGAGCAGCAAAGTCGTATTTTGGAAATGCTGCAAGTACAGTCCCAAAAGGTAATTGAAGCGCAAAAGCGTTCTGCCTACAGTGTTTCACTTTTGCGCCACGATATGCGCCATTTTCTCACCACGATTTCCACTTATATAGATAACGGCGAATACGACAAGGCAAAGGAGTATATTAACGGTATCGTGTTCTATGTGGAAAGGACAGCCGTACATAAATTCTGCAAAAATGAGATTGTAAATAGGATTCTTTCGTCATACGAAACGGTGATGGAAGAAAACCAGATTGAGTTCCGGCAGTCCATTCGTATTCCGGAGCACCTTTTGGTTTCGGATGTGGATATGACGTCTATCCTGTCCAATGCTCTGGAAAATGCGATACATGCGGTTGTGCCGTTGGAAACGGAAAAGCGGCGTATCGAGCTTTTTTTACGGATAGAGGAGAATAAGCTGCTGATTTCTGTTAAAAATACCTTTGCAGTGCGGCCAGTCATGGTAGACGGCATCCCGCAAAGTAGTAAAGCAGGGCATGGCTTTGGTACGCAGAGTATCTGCTATGTCACGGAAAAGCTGCATGGCAGCTGCCAGTTTTTGGTACAGGATGATTGGTTTGTAATGAGGGTTATCCTGTGATAAAAGAAGTCTGCTGATGAAAAGAGTATTCAAAATAAATATGAAAAAATGTGATATTTTCCTTCTTTTCTGTGTTCTATTAGTGAAAGACCTTTTAAGGAGAAACAAAGCAAGGGAGGTTTGCTCTTGCAAACCTCTCATCCTTATGTTATACTACCATTATTATGGGGTTGTGGGCCTTTTCGTGCGCCCCAACCGAACGTGAACGAATGCAAAACGGGAGGAAGGAGCCGCTTGTTTTGCCTGAAAGAGAGGATTTTGCATGGCAGCAGACCAGACAAAGATTAGAAATTTTTGTATTATAGCGCATATCGACCACGGTAAGTCTACGTTGGCAGACCGTATCATCGAAAAGACAGGGCTTCTTACCAGTCGTGAAATGCAGGCGCAGGTATTGGACAATATGGATTTGGAGCGGGAACGCGGCATTACAATTAAGGCGCAGACCGTTCGTACCGTTTATAAGGCAAAGGACGGCGAAGAGTACGTGTTTAACTTAATTGACACACCGGGACACGTGGACTTTAACTACGAGGTTTCCCGCTCTCTTGCCGCCTGTGAGGGCGCGATTCTGGTGGTGGATGCGGCACAGGGAATCGAGGCGCAGACACTGGCAAATGTGTATCTTGCACTGGACCATAACCTCGATATTATGCCGGTTATCAATAAGATTGACCTGCCGAGTGCGGACCCGGAGCGGGTAAAGGCAGAGATTGAGGATGTCATTGGGCTGGAGGCGCAGGACGCACCGTTAATTTCTGCAAAGAACGGTATCAATATTGAGGATGTGCTGGAGCAGATTGTTACAAAGATTCCGGCGCCGAAGGGCGATGCGAATGCACCGTTAAAGGCACTGATTTTTGACTCGGTGTACGATGCGTATAAGGGTGTAATTATTTTCTGCCGCCTGATGGAGGGCAGCGTAAAGGCGGGTACGAGAATCCGTATGATGGCAACCGGCGCAGAAGCGGAGGTGGTGGAGCTTGGCATTTTTGGACCGGGACGTTTTATTCCGTGTGACGAGCTTTCTGCGGGAATGGTAGGCTATATTACCGCAAGCTTAAAAAATGTGAAGGATACCCGTGTGGGCGATACGGTCACGGATGCGCTGCGGCCGTGCGCGGAGGCACTTCCTGGCTATAAGAAGGTAAATCCGATGGTGTACTGCGGGATGTATCCGGCAGACGGTGCAAAGTATCCGGATTTGCGGGATGCGTTAGAAAAGCTTCAGTTAAACGATGCGGCATTGCAGTTTGAGCCGGAGACTTCGATTGCGCTTGGCTTTGGATTTCGCTGTGGCTTTCTCGGATTGTTGCATTTAGAAATTATTCAGGAGCGTCTGGAGCGCGAGTACAATTTAGACCTTGTGACCACCGCACCAAGCGTTATTTATAAGGTATATAAGACCAACGGCGAGGTGATTGAGATTACCAACCCGTCGAATCTTCCGGACCCATCCGAGATTGAGCATATGGAGGAGCCGTTTGTGTCCGCGGAAATTATGGTGACGACAGAGTTTGTGGGAGCAATTATGACCCTTTGTCAGGAACGGCGCGGTGTCTACCTTGGCATGGAATATATGGAGCAGACGAGAGCTCTTTTAAAGTACGAGCTTCCGTTAAACGAAATCATTTATGATTTCTTTGATGCCTTAAAGTCCCGTTCCAGAGGGTATGCGTCCTTTGATTATGAGTTAAAGGGCTATGTGCCGAGTGAACTCGTGAAGCTGGATATTTTAGTAAATCGTGAAGAGGTAGACGCGCTTTCCTTTATTGTGCATGGAGAAACTGCTTATGAGCGTGGCAGAAGAATGTGTGAGCGTTTGAAGGACGAGATTCCGAGACAGTTGTTTGAAATCCCGATTCAGGCAGCCATCGGCAGTAAGATTATTGCAAGAGAAACGGTAAAGGCAATGCGGAAGGATGTGCTTGCAAAGTGTTACGGTGGTGATATTTCCCGTAAGAAAAAGCTTCTGGAGAAACAGAAGGAAGGAAAGAAGCGTATGCGTCAGGTGGGGAATGTCGAGATACCGCAGAAGGCGTTTATGAGTGTGCTGAAGCTGGATGAGGAGTAAGTGCTTTGCGTTAAATGGAAAAAGGAGTAGCGATGGAAAGAAAACAACCGACCACAGCACTGCAGTGGCTGAGAATATATCGTTTGTATCATTCGGCGTTCCCACGTAGCGAGAGGAAGCCCTTTTCTATGATTCGTGCCATGCAAAAAAAGGGAAAAAGTGATGTCTGGTACTGTGAAAATGACGGAAAGTTTGCCGGACTGGTCGTTACCATCAACGGTTCGGATAAAGTATTGCTGGATTATCTGGCGGTGAACAAAAAGTGTCGCGGACAGGGCGTGGGCTCAAAGCTGCTTCGTCAGATGCGGCAGCAGTATGCCGGGAAAGGCATTTTTTTAGAAATTGAAACGGTCAGGTCAACCGCAGAAAATTACGAGGAACGCAAACGCAGAAAGCGGTTTTATCTTTCCAACGGAATGACAGAGCTGGGCGTTTTTGTGGAATTGTTTGGTGTCGAAATGGAACTGCTTGGCGTTGACTGTAAGCTTACCTTTGATGAGTATCATGCATTTTACAGGGACAATTATAACGCGTGGGCGGCAGAGCATGTGAAAAAGGGAAAAACCAGTACAGAGTAATGGATACTGAAATGGAATGCAAGGCATTTATAAAATGAGGTAGCCGGTATGAAAAAGAAAGAGGAAATAGAAAAGCGTTCTTTGGGACTTTATGTGCATATTCCGTTTTGCGTAAAAAAGTGTGCGTATTGTGACTTTTTGTCCTTTCCGGCAGGGGAAGAGGAGAAAGAACGGTATGTGGAGGCTCTCTGTACGGAAATCAGGGCAAATCGGGAAAATGCAGCAGAGTACAGGGTGGAGACCGTGTATTTTGGCGGCGGCACGCCGTCGGTGCTTTCGATAGAACAGCTTACAAAAATTTTGGCGGCCATTACGGAAACCTTTGAGGTGAAAGGGTTTGCCACAGAGCAGCCGGAAAAAAAGAAGCATCGTTTCGGAAAGCATACGCAGGCAGAAGAGGCGGAATCACCGGAAACGCCGGAGATGCGCCTGCAGCGTGTGATAAACGGCGAACTGGCGGAAGTCACCATCGAGGTGAATCCGGGCACGGCGGCCGGAGAGAAGCTTGCGGCATTGTACGAACTTGGCTTTAATCGCCTTAGCATAGGCTTGCAGTCTGCGGTTTCGTCAGAGTTGTCCTGCCTTGGCAGGATTCACACAAAGGAGCAGTTTGCAGAGTGCGTGTGCGCCGCAAGAGATGCCGGCTTTCGGAATATCAGTGGCGATTTGATGTCCGGACTTCCGGGACAGACTATAGAGACGCTTACGGAAAGCATCCGTTTTCTTTTGGCACAGCATCCGGAGCACATTTCGGTATATAGCTTACAAATAGAGGATGGTACGGAGTTTGCAGCACGGTACGGAGAAGGAGGGGCGGAAAAGGCGTTGCTGCCGGATGAGGATATCGACCGCCGGATGTATGAGCTGACCGGAAAGCTGCTTGAGGAAGCGGGATATTTCCGCTATGAGATTTCCAATTATGCAAAACCGGGCTTGGAAAGCCGTCACAACAGCTCTTACTGGACAGGGACAGAGTATCTCGGCTTTGGACTTGGGGCATCGTCCCTGATGTCAAATGCGAGGTTTCACAATACGACAGATATGGAAACCTATGTAAAAGGTGCCTCCGACCCGTTTTCTCTCAGAGAGGATATGGAGCGTCTGGTGCCAAAGGAGCAGATGGAGGAGTTCATGTTTCTGGGTCTCCGGATGTGCCACGGCATTGAAAAGGCAGAGTTTAAACGTCGTTTCCGGTGTGAGATAGAGACGATTTACGGGGATGTGATGAAGCGTTTAACCGCCCAGGGCGTGCTTGCGGAGAGCGAGGGCAGAGTGTATCTGACCCCGCGGGGGATTGATGTCAGCAACGTGGTACTGGCGGAGTTTTTGCTGGATGACTTTGTGCGAAGGTAACAGGGAAAAGTACAGGGGTGCCCGTGGAGAAAGTAACAGAGGAAATCACAGGGATGTCCGCTGGAGAAGGTAACAGAGGAAAGCGCAGGGGTGCCCGTGGAGAAAGTGATAGAGAAAAGCGCAGGGGTTGCCTGCTGAGACAGGAGGATGTATGCAAAAAAGGAGAATGGGAAAATGTATCAGGCTGTTTTTACTGGCAGCCAGTCTGTTCGGCGCGACCGGCTGTAAGGAGGAAAGCGGGAAGGACAGCCTGCCAAAGGAACCGGATGCTGCTGGGACTGTATCGGCAGAGTATGGCGTCACTCCGGTTTTAGAGAAAAAAGAGGAGCTTCCTGCAGAAAAAGAGGTTACGGTCTCCTATGCAAACTGGACCGATTCTGCGGAGCTTTTTTGCGTCAAAGTAAAGGGCGTTCCTGCTGTCAGCTCATGGGAAAAATATCTTTCCGCAAATTTTGCCGTGACCGCCTGACCGATGCAGACGATCATCGCCC
>CAZCON010000081.1:0-6504 GCA_964500085.1 uncultured Lachnospiraceae bacterium | reverse complement strand
TTCCAAGGCTACTCCGATATTGGAGGATCTGATGACCAGAGAAATTCTGTCGGACGCAGAAAAAGGATATCTTGGCATTGCCGTCAAGGAACTGGATTCTGCCGTATTCCAGCTGTATAACTGGCCGGAGGGCGTTTATGTCAGCTCCGTCACAGAAGGCAGCGCCGCAGAAAAGGCAGGTATTTATCAGGGCGACATTATCACTCACGTCAACGGCAGCAGGGTTACTACTGCAAACCAGCTTATCAACGCAGTCACCTCCTACCGCTATGGTACTACCGTTGAAATCACTCTGCAGCGCATCAGCGAAGGGCAGTTTCAGGAACAGACCTTTTCCGTAACCCTTCAGCAGAATCCGGAGCTGTCTGCAGCAGCGGTCGAAGTGTCTCCTTCCTTGCCAGAAACAGCACCAACCGTGCCTGCGGAGCCTAAGCACGGAAAGCCGGAGCGAAACAAATAATATCACCTTTTCTATCGTGTAAGCCTGCATCCCGCAAAGCGTTCTTTGCTTTACCGGGATGCACTTTTATATTCTGCCCAGCAGTTCCCATAAAAGGGTCGGCAGTCCTTTCACTATCTGCTTCTTTCATTTCACATAAAAATCCACGCATCAGTTAGGTTACTAATTGACTTTTTAATTCATCTGCTTTATTATGAAATTAGCAGAGAGGCTTTCCATTTTTAAAACTCAACTGTATTTTATTTTTATAAATTTCGAGGAGGCATTTTATGGCAGCAAAAGCATTAGGCCTGAACCCATATCTTCCATCCTGGGAATATATTCCAGATGGTGAACCGTATGTGTTCGGTAATCGTGTCTATGTATACGGTTCCCACGATTTCTACAACGGTTATGTATTCTGCATGGGAGATTATGTATGTTGGTCCGCGCCGGTAGATGACCTAGGCAACTGGCGTTATGAAGGTGTGATTTACCCCAAAACCACAGACCCGTTAAACCATGACGGAAAAATGTGTCTCTATGCTCCGGATGTTACCGTAGGGCCAGATGGCAGATATTATATGTACTACGTGCTGGATCATGTTTCCGTAGTTTCCGTAGCGGTATGTGATACTCCAGCAGGCAGATATGAGTTTTACGGTTATGTACACTATACCGACGGCACCCGTCTTGGCGACAAACCGGGCGACGAACCGCAGTTTGATCCGGGAGTCCTGACCGAGAATAACAGGACCTATCTCTACACCGGTTTCTGCGGCAAAGGTGACAAGAGCAGAAGCGGTTCCATGGTAACGGTTCTAGCTCCCGATATGCTTACAATTATAGAGGCTCCGAGGCTGGTGGTTCCGGGCTGTGAATACTGTGCAGGCAGCGGTTTTGAAGGACATTCCTTCTTTGAAGCATCCTCCATCCGAAAAATCGGCGACACCTATTACTTCATCTACTCTTCCGAGGTAATGCATGAGCTTTGCTATGCTACTGCAAAATGTCCGACAGATAAGTTTACCTATGGCGGCGTTATCGTCAGCAACTGCGATTTACATATTGACACTTACAAGCCGGCAGATATGCCTGCAGCGTACGGTGCCAACAATCACGGCAGTATCGTAGAGATTAACGGTCAATGGTACATCTTTTATCATCGTCAAACCAACGGTGGCTGGTACTCCCGTCAGGGCTGTGCGGAAAAAATCACGGTAAACGCAGACGGTTCCATCCATCAAGTGGAACTCACCTCTTGCGGCTTAAACGATGGTCCGCTTCCTGGCGAGGGTGAATACGCCGGTTACCTAGCATGTAACTTATTTACCGACAGGCCAAGTGCATATGTAGGCGGCGAGGGGTTCCCGAAGGTGATTCAGGATGGTCGGGACGGCGATGAGGAAATCGGCTACATCGCCAACCTCAGCAACAGCGCAACCGCAGGCTTCAAATATTTTAACTGTACGGGGATTAAACGCTTTGCTGTTACCACTCGCGGCTACGGCGACGGCAACGTTGAAATTAAAACCGCTTGGGACGGTAAAGTGCTGGGATCCGTTACGCTCCAGTACACCAATGTTTGGGAACGCTACGAAGCCGAGGCCAGCATTCCGGACGGTGTCAACGCAATCTATCTTACCTACCGCGGCGGTGGAAATATAAGTCTTAAATCTTTTGAACTTTTGAAATAGGAGGATGTTTATGATTCGTAAGGTTAAAACAGAAAATGGTATTGTAAAGGGATTACCAGCAGCAGATCCACGTATTACCGCATTTAAAGGCATTCCGTTTGCTGCTCCTCCAATAGGAGAAAACAGATGGCGCGCGCCACAGCCGTGTCCAAACTGGACAGGTGAGCTTGAGGCATATGAATTTGCTCCGATTTCCATCCAAAACACCCCCGGACTCGGCACCGACATCTACTGCAAAGAATGGCACGTCGATCCGGAGATTCCGATGAGTGAAGATTGCCTATATTTAAATGTCTGGACCAATGCAAAGAGTACAGAAGACAGGCTTCCGGTCCTTGTCTGGATTTTTGGCGGCGGGTTTCAGTGGGGCTACACCGCAGAAATGGAATTTGACGGAGAGCGTTTCGCACGCAGAGGTGTTGTAGTAGTTACTGTGAATTATCGGTTGAATTTATTCGGTTTTCTGGCACATCCGGAGCTTGCCAGAGAGCAGCCGGACGCTCCGGCAAACTTCGGTCTTTTAGACCAGCAGGCTGGTATCCGGTGGGTAAAAAGAAACATTAAAGCATTCGGCGGCGACCCAGATAACATTACTATTGCGGGGCAGTCCGCAGGCGGTGGCAGTGTCATGCAACAGCTTGCTTCCCCACAAAACGAAGGCTTGTTCCAGAAGGCAGTGATTATGAGCGGCGCCATCCACTCTCCGTACAGGATACAGACTTCGGTAACTTCTCCAGTGTCCTTTGACACCGCACTGGAAAACGGCAAGGGCTTCTTTGATTTTATCGGCGCGAAGTCTCTCACAGAAGCAAGGGCTATGGATGCCGTATGGCTTCTTTCCAAATATGATGAATATGTAGTAACCCACATGCGTATGTTTCCGGTTCAAGACGGTGTATTCTCTATAGATGACCCAATGAAGCGTATTGCGGCAGGTCAAGCCTTAAATGTACCATTAATGGCAGGCAATACCACAGACGAATTTCCAAGTACCATCCTGGCAAAGGATGATACAGAATTAGCCGAAAAGGCAAGCGTATGCTTCGGCGACAAAGCCAAGGAATTCCTTTCCTTCGCCGAAAGCAAAAAGAAAATAGAATGGATGGGCAACATTGAATTTGCCCCAGTCAGCGGTATCGAATGCTCCGTAAAAAGCCTGTTCCTTAGCAGCCAGGAAAATGGCAATACCAAGGATTGCTACTACTACCGATTTGATGCGGATATTCCGGGAGCAGACCATCCCGGCACCTTCCACTCCGTAGATTTATGGTTTTTCTTTGAAACTTTGGCAAAGTGTTGGAGACCATTCACCGGCAAACACTACGATGTGTCCCGCCAGATGTGTAACTACATGACTAACTTCATCAAGACCGGCAATCCAAACGGTTTTGACAGCAACGGCACACCGCTTCCGGAATGGAAAGCCTACACCAGAGAGCACAACTCCGGTATCGTCTTCGGCAAAGAGAATTGCTACGCCGAGGATAATTCCGACAGCGCATTTGTAGACTTCCTTATAGAAGAGATTCGTGACCAGTTAAAAGAGTAAACGTGCATGGTAATCTCACCCCTTCTTTCCTAATGCATATTCTCTGGGCATACTTTTTCAGCACAAACCAAGCGACCCACCATTTTGGCAGGTCGCTTGGCTATAATTGACAGGATTTTAATTATTTCTGAAGCCGGTAATCTATCCTCTCACGCACAGATACCGTTTTTAAAACTGTTCGCACCACTGCGTCACAATTTCCTTTGCCCGTTCAAAATCGCGCGGATAATACAGAACACTCAGTTCATAATACATCGCTCCGTCTGCTACTGCTCCCACAAGGAAGCGATTTCCGGCAACATTTTCTTCATATACAAGTACGGCAGTCTTTCCGCTGGAGGTAGTATACTCCTCGCTTCGATACTCCGGTATCGTCCCCTTTTTCTCTAAAAAGTCCTCTAAATACAGCATTCCGGTGCCATGCAGTGCAAGCGGACATTCTTCGGTAAATACCGCTGCCGTCTCATTTAAGGAAATATCTCCTTCCTCAGAGCGCACAAACAATGACACCTCGCCGAGATTTCCATCCGCATCTCCGATAACACGAACATTAACCTCTTCTACTGTTCCCGGAACAAGTGTTTCCTTCATACCCGCATAACCGATATATGCTTTTGCTTCCTCTACAGTTTCAAATTTCTTTAACCAGCTCGGATATGTCTGGCTGTAATCCTCTTCTGCCATATAATCCCGCAAAAAGCCCTCAACCTCTTTAATATCCCCGGTCAGCTCTTCCGCCGAAATCCGTTCCGTCTCTACCTTCAAATCCCATCCTTGCTTCGTTTCATCCTTAATTCTTGTAAACTGCAGTGCGCCCAGCTTTGCCGCATAAGCCACACCACCGCCGCACAAAAGAATTGCCGCCGCTGCTGCCGCCACCCATTTCACCGCGTTCTTGCCAAGCGCTCCAAAACGCAGTGTTCCTGCATCTTTTCCATTGTTTTCTTTCGATGCCATCCTTCCGGTTGCTTCGTAACAATTCTCAATCCACTCTTCCGGCATTTCATTCATTGCCTTTAATACATCCATTTCCTTCATCTTCTTTGTCATATCGCATCCTCCTTTTTCAATTCATTCCACAACTGTTTCCGCAGGCGAAACAACATACTTTTTACTTTACTTTCCCGGTAGCCGAAAGCTTCTGCCAGTTCCTTTACGGATTCGCCATACCAATACCTTCTAAGGAACAGCCTTCGTTTTTCCTCAGACACTTCTTTTAAAAACCGTACCATCAGTTCCCGAAGCCCTGTTTCATCCCCGGAAAAGGCATTGTCCGGGATACACTGCGTCAGCTCTGCCGAAAGCTCCACCACCACTGCATCTCGCTTTGCAGCCCTGCTCCATTCGATTTTGTTCAAAGCCAGATTTCGACAAATCTTCGCCGTGTAAGCAAATAGATATTCCGGTCGCTTCGGCGGAATACTGTTCCACACTGCCAGATAAGTATCGTTCACACATCCCTCCGCATCCTCCTCCGAAATCATACGACCGGCCAGCTCTTTCAATCGCCTGCCATATTTTTGTTCCAGCTCCGCAAGGCCCTGTTCCTTTCGCTCAAACAACAACGTAAGGATTTCGTTATCTTCCACCCGCTTTTCTCCTCCTTTCACCTTAATAAACAGAAAAACATATCGATTGGTTGCTTATAATGACAAATTTATAACCTGAAAGTTTTCTGTTCGGTTTCCCAGCATCAACATACAGGTTCCCCTATCATAAAACTTCCTTCCACAACGGTGAAGTGGCAGAAGAAAGACGGGGTACTCCCTCATCCGTAAGAGTACTCCGTCTTCTGTTACGCGTCATACTGCCCTTTGCAAGACACAGTTATAATTACACCGTCTTTCTCACCTGTTACTTGATTTTCTGCACCGAAGCATTCCCGATTTCACCGGTGGTGTAATATTTCTTTTCCATAAAATCCTCCATCTAATGTTATCACTTCCATACTGTAACCTCTATAGTTTCTCTACTTTCTAGCTTTCCACCGGCAAATACCATTCTCGGTTCCCTATGCTCTGTTTCAAGACGAGTAATCTTCCATCTTCAATCAAAGCTCCCGTCAAACATATCATATGACAAGCAACCTTTTTTCACTCATCTTCTTTTTGCCTGTTTGCATTAAGAAATCGATTCCATTCGCCTCCTGCCTCACTGTATATATCTGACTGCAAAAGCTCAAATCCACGATGAAGCATATCCAGATAACTTATTTCTGTTCCCTTCTGAATTAAAAGGTCTCTTACCTCATAAATCTCAGTATCAAAGGAATCCGGTTCGTTATCATTCTTAAGTTCCTTCCATATTTGAAATAGATATCTCTCCTGCAAGTTCTGTTAATTCTTCTTTCCCGGTATTCTCATAAACGGTTAGGCATTGCGTTGCACGTGTAACGATTTCAAAAACAGATTCTCCTTATACTCCGTAAGAATATAGTCTTTATAAAAACCGGTTCCGATTTTCATTTTTATAATTCTAACGCAGAAAGGTTGTTTCTGCGTCAGATACACTTTACTTATCTTTTTTATCTGCCATATGGATTACCGATACACATAGGCATATAGAACAAAACAACCAAATATCTTTACACAATTCTACATTCCTTAATCGCCTCTGCCAGTGGGGATTGATGGATTAGAACATTCATATTTCTTAAAGAATTTCTTAAACCTTGTATCACTTTTTTCATTCATATATGCTTTTAATGTACATTTTACGTTATGATAAAATTTGTATTTTTCTTTATCGTTCGCTTTGAGTTCTAACGCATCGTCATTCAGGTAATAAAAATCACGAAGGGCAACACTTTCTATATATCC
>CAZCON010000080.1:0-6676 GCA_964500085.1 uncultured Lachnospiraceae bacterium | reverse complement strand
GTATCGAAGCAATTCATGGTATCGGTTTGCGGGCAACGAGTTTGCCCAGCCAAAATAAAAAACGGAGGATTGAAGAAATGGGAAGAGTGTATAATTTTTCAGCAGGTCCGGCAGTATTACCGGAGGAAGTATTAAGAGAAGCAGCAGATGAAATGCTGGATTACAATGGAACCGGTATGTCCGTAATGGAAATGAGCCATCGTTCCAAGGCTTATGAGGAAATCATCAAGACCGCAGAGCAGGATTTGAGGGATTTGATGAATATTCCGGATAATTACAAGGTTTTGTTTTTACAGGGCGGTGCTTCTCAGCAGTTTGCAATGATTCCGATGAACCTGATGAAGAATAAGGTTGCAGACTACATTATTACCGGTCAGTGGGCAAAGAAGGCATATCAGGAGGCTCAGATTTACGGTAAGGCAAATGCAATCGCGTCCTCCGCAGATAAGACCTTTTCTTATATTCCGGACTGCTCGGATCTTCCGATTAGCGAAGATGCAGATTATGTTTACATTTGTGAAAACAACACCATTTATGGTACGAAGTACAAGACGCTTCCGAATACGAAGGGAAAGCTTCTTGTAGCAGATCAGTCCTCCTGCTTCCTTTCTGAGCCGGTAGACGTAACGAAGTATGGCTTGATTTATGGCGGCGTTCAGAAGAACGTAGGACCGGCAGGCGTTGTTATCGTAATTATCCGTGAGGATTTGATTACTGAGGATACGCTTCCGGGCACTCCTACCATGTTAAAGTATAAGATTCATGCAGACAACAATTCTTTATATAATACTCCGCCGGCATACGGTATTTACATTTGCGGCAAGGTATTTAAGTGGCTCAAGAAGCAGGGCGGCTTAGAGGCAATGAAGAAGCGTAATGAGGAGAAGGCAAAGATTCTTTACGATTTCCTTGACGAGAGCAAGATGTTCAAGGGTACGGTTCGTAAGGAAGACCGTTCTCTTATGAATGTTCCGTTTGTAACCGGCGATGAGGAGCTTGACGCGAAGTTTGTTAAGGAAGCAAAGGCAGCGGGCTTTGAGAACTTAAAGGGTCACAGAACCGTTGGAGGTATGCGTGCAAGTATCTACAATGCTATGCCGAAGGCCGGTGTTGAGGCACTGGTTGCGTTTATGAAGAAGTTCGAGGCTGAGAATACGAAGTAATTATTGTGCCACCGGAAGTAATTTCGGTGGCATAAGTCAAAGAATAAAATTAGGAGGGTATTACTATGTACCAGTATCATTGCTTAAATCCGATTGCAGCAGTCGGTCTTAACAATTTTACCGCAGACTATGCAAAGACTGAGGATGCGGCAAATGCAGAGGCATTCTTAGTTCGTTCCGCAGTTATGCATGAAATGGAGTTTTCGGATAAGCTTCTTTGTGTGGCAAGAGCAGGTGCAGGCGTCAACAACATTCCGCTTGCAAAGTGTGCAGAGCAGGGTATCGTTGTATTCAATACGCCGGGTGCTAATGCAAATGGCGTAAAGGAGCTTGCAATTGCAGGTATGCTTCTGGCATCCAGAGATATCGTTGGCGGTATCAACTGGGTACAGACGGTAAAGGACGATGAGAATGTTGCAAAGCTTGTAGAAAAGGGAAAGGCGAAGTTTGCAGGAAAGGAAATCAAGGGCAAGAAGCTTGGTATTATTGGTCTTGGCGCAATCGGCGGTCCGCTTGCAAATGCAGCAGCAAGTCTTGGTATGGAAGTGTATGGTTGTGACCCTTACCTTTCTGTAGACGCAGCATGGAATCTTTCCAGTGCAGTGCATCATGTAAAGACCCGTGAGGAAATTTTCTCTACCTGTGATTACATTTCTGTACACACGCCGCTTGTCGAGAACGAGGATCCGAATGTAAATACAAAGAAGATGATTAACAAGGAAACCATTGCGATGATGAAGGACGGCGTTATTGTCCTCAACTTTGCAAGAGACCTTTTGGTTGACGATGAGGCGATGGAGGAGGCTCTTGCTTCCGGTAAGGTTGCGAAGTACGTAACCGATTTCCCGAATGCAAAGTCCGCAGGCATGGCAGGCGTCATTGCAATTCCGCATCTTGGCGCTTCCACCGAGGAGTCTGAGGATAACTGTGCAGTGATGGCAGTAAACGAAATCAGACAGTATATTGAGAATGGTAACATTATCAACTCCGTAAACTATCCGGCATGTGATGCAGGCGTTTGTAAGAGCGCAGCGCGTGTAACCATCTGCCATAAAAACATTCCGAATATGCTTACCCAGTTTACCGGTGTGTTCGCATCTGAGAACATCAACATCGAGAACATGGTGAACAAGTCCAGAGGCGAGTTCGCTTATACCGTACTTGACGTAGCAGCAAAGGTAGCTGACAGCTTGGTGGCAAAGTTAGAAGGCATCGATGGCGTACTGAAGGTAAGAGTTCTGTAAGGAAAAGTAAGAGAATGCGAGCAGGGGCTGTCACAGCTTGTGACAGCTCTTTTCTTTTTTGGAAGATACTGTATTGTATCAGATTACAGGCGGGTACAAAAAATACCAGAGAGGGGTTACGAAATGAGAAAAGCATTTTTTTAAATTTGTTGTCTTTTTAAAGCTTGTTTATGAGGAACTGCTTGCAGCAGGTGATGAGAAAGAGTTAAAGCTACAGCTTTTCGTAGCCGACTTTTCTGTTTCCAAGGGGTTTATGCCATATGCCTGCCTTTTGGTGAATGAGGACGAGGTGTTTCTATGTCAGTTCGAGGTAGGAAGCGATAAAGGCAAGGGCTATGCAGACTACTGGCAGGCTTTTCAGACAAACTATTCCGTGGACTGGGAGCGTTCCATGCAGTATGCGACCGGTAGTGTGGAAGTATTTGATGGAAACCAGATTTTCGAGTTGGCGGCAGTTGATAGTGCAAAGCTGGAACACATAAAGGAAGCGGCAGTTTTTCAATATTGCTATACGGGCAAATAAGTTTTTTCGTGGTGACAACCAGCGGAAGATATGGTACACTGATATTGGGAGCTCACCGGAGAGATTGACCGGGATGCAGATTTGACAAAGGGAAAGCGAGGAATACAGTATGGCAGTATTGGATGGCGTGAAAAAGCTTGGATTTGGTTTGATGCGTTTGCCGTTAGTGGATGGAAACGATGCGGGCAGCATTGATTTGGAGCAGGCAAAGCAGATGGTGGATGCCTTTTTGGCAAAGGGCTTTACCTATTTTGATACAGCACTGATGTATTGCGGCGGAAAGAGCGAGAGTGCGGTAAAGGAGATTTTGACAAGCCGCTATCCGAGAGAAAGCTTTCAGCTTGCGACAAAGCTTCATGCCGGTTTTGTACAGACGAAAGAGGATAGGGACAGGGTGTTTGAGGCGCAGTGTGAAAGAACCGGTGTTACCTATTTTGATTACTATTTGCTGCATGATATTGGAATTGACCATTACGAGATGTATCACCGACTGGACTGTTTTTCGTGGCTATTGCAGAAAAAAGCAGAGGGCAGGGTGAAGCATATTGGCTTTTCTTTTCACGACAATGCAGAGGTTTTGGATAAGGTGCTGACGGAGCATCCGGAGATGGAGTTTGTACAGCTGCAGATTAACTATCTGGACTGGGAGAGTGAGGGGATTCAGTCCCGCAGGTGCTATGAGGTGGCACAAAAGCATAACAAGCCGGTCATTGTTATGGAGCCGGTAAAGGGTGGAACCTTGGCAAAGGTGCCGGAAAAGGTGGAGCGTGCATTTAAGGAATATGCGCCGGAACGTTCTGTGCCGTCGTGGGCGATTCGGTTTGCGGCAAGTCTTCCAAATGTGAAGCTGGTGTTAAGCGGTATGAGCAATATGGAGCAGCTGACGGACAACCTTTCTTATATGGACTCCTTTGTGCCGCTTTGCGAAGAGGAGCAGGGGTTGATTCGGAGCGCAGTAGCAGCAATCAATGAAACGATTGTAGTGCCGTGTACGGGGTGCTCCTACTGTACTGAAGGATGCCCGATGAACATTGCGATTCCGAAGTATTTTTCTTTGTATAATACAGACTGCAAAGAGCTTCCGGAAAAAGGGTGGACACCGCAGGAGGAGTATTATGACAGACTTTGCGTAACCTTTGGAAAGGCAAGTGACTGTATTGGCTGTGGTCAGTGCGAGGCAGTCTGTCCGCAGCATTTGCCGGTTATCCGGTATTTGGAGGATGTGGCAAAGCATTTTGAACATAAATAGGAGGATGGTATGAGAGCAATTTTGTTTGAAATCGGACCGATAAAGCTTTACAGCTATGGTCTGATGATTTGCATCGGCGTTATTTTTGCTTTTGTTGTAGCAGAGCACAGGGCGAAGAAGCTTGGCTTAAATTCGGACAAGGTGTTTGATCTCGGCGTAACCTGCGGCTTGGGCGGTATTGTGGGTGCAAAGCTGTTGTATTTCATTACAGAATGGCGCGAGCTTGTAAATGGCGGTATGGGCTTACGGGATATTATGTTTGGCTTTGTTGTATATGGCGGTATTATTGGCGGTATATTGGCAGGCTATCTGTATTGCAGATGGAAAAAAATGTCTTTTTTAAAGCATTTTGATTTGGTGATGCCGTCGATTGCGTTGGCACAGGGATTCGGGCGTATCGGGTGCTTCCTTGCGGGCTGCTGTTACGGTAAGGAGACAAACGCATGGTACGGGGTGGAGTTTAACCATTCGGTGTACCAGAATATGATAGGAGTGAAGGTGATTCCAACCCAGCTGGTAATGAGTGTGGCAAATTTTGTACATTTTTTCATTTTAATTTTCCTTGCGAAAAGAATCAAAAAGGACGGTGTGATTGCAGGCTGTTACCTTTTGCTTTACAGTATCGGCAGATTTCTGATTGAGTTTTTGCGGGATGACCCAAGAGGCGGTGTAGGAGTGTTTTCTACCTCCCAGTTTATTTCCCTGTTTATTTTTGCGGCAGGACTTGCTATGACGCTTTTCTTTGGATTACGTAAGAGCCCACAGACGGCGGGGCACAGGAAAAACGGATAAAACGCAAAAGCTCAAAAGGGAAAAAACGCTTTAAAAGTAAAAAACGAATCAGGATGTTAAGGCGGCAAAAGGAAGAAAAGAAGAAAACGCTGCGGAAAAAGCAGCAGGGAGCTACGAAAGGAGTAAGAAATGGTAGTCAGTAACGTAAAGGTATATGGTTTGGAAAGTGCTGTACGGGGGAGTAAGTTTCCGATGGCAACTGTGGTGGAGGAACTGAGTGGAGACGTAGTGCCGACCACCTATAAGCTTGCTACCTGTGAGAGGGGCAGCGGTCATGATCAGTTTTTAACGGGGATTATTGTGCAGTTCGATTTGACCTTTACCGTAAAAGCATGGACAGAGGCGGAACGGTATCATTTTCTGGATTTTATTTCCAGTCAGTCCACCATGCACCGTATTGCAAGGTTTGATTTAGATAATCAGTACAGCGAATATACGGACAAGCGTATGATTGCGATTATGAAGGAATTGAAGGATAAGTACAATGAAACGAAGGACCCGGAGGATTATCTGCGTCTTTTATATTCTAATCCATGCGGTTTTAAGCTGACAGCAGCGATGACGACCAATTACCGTCAGTTAAAGACGATGTATGCCCAGCGCAAAAACCACAGACTGCCGGAATGGAGAGAGTTTTGTGCGTGGGTGGAGACATTGCCATATGCAGAGTTTATTACGGGCGAAGGGAAGGCAGAAGAAGCTTAGAAAGACCACTTTGTTTTTCTCGTCAGAGCAGGGTGTGAAGCAGGGCTCTTGCAAGACCGGTCAGTAATTCGGAATTGTGCAGCAGCGTTTCCGTACAGGGCGTGTAGACATAGCTGCTTTTATAGTCAGATAAGAAGCATGGAAGAGAAGCGGCAGCTTCCTTTGGTGCTTCTTTTTTTAATGCCGTGCTTTCAAAAATCGGAGAAGAATCGGACACTTTAACGCCGTCCCTCCGGTAAAGTGGCAGGTAATTACCGACTTGTCTGGTATAGCAGGTGGCGGCAGTGGCCTTTTTCCGGTATGCCTTTTCTACAAAGGAGGCGACGCTTTTATGCATGGCACAGTCTTCGAACGGAAGATAGTAATAATCAGCCGGATTCGGATAAAAGTATTTAAGCTCACCCGAAACGACCGGAAGAGAAAGGGTTACGGTACCGGACGGTGCGGAAAAATCCAGAGTAAGGCCGGAAGCCTCCCATGGCAGGGAAAGGCAGAAGCTTTGCGGAAGGCTGACCGTCAGACGGTAGGTGAGCCTTAGGGAGACACAGGAGGGAGACAAAGCAGCCTCATTCTGCAAAGCGGAGACAAGGCGGTCTGCATGGAGTGTGTCTGCAAGCTGCTGTAAAAAGAAAAGAACGGTAAGGGAGGGGAGATTTTTGACATCCTCTGCGTTGTGCAAAAGCAGTACCTGGGCAAGCGCATTTTCCTCCTCAATCCGGCTGCGGTTTGTCAGCGCGTTTAACTGATGAAGTCCAAGAAAACGTGTATATACTTCGATTAAGTCTGCGCCGGAAAAAATATCAGTACGGGAAAAGCCAAAAAACCGTTCCATTGTTTTCTGCTTCAAATCCGATAAGGAAAACAGACTCCGCAGGCCTCGCGCTGCGGTATACAAATCAAAGCTTTCCAGAGAGGAAAGCGGGTTTTCGAGATGATGCCGTTTTGCTTTTTTGTCTAAAAACGGAAGGTCAAAGCCTGTGCCGTTGTAATGGAGTACCGC
>CAZCON010000079.1:0-6698 GCA_964500085.1 uncultured Lachnospiraceae bacterium | reverse complement strand
CGCATACTCCACAGCTTCGCAGGCACGCCTGCCATGCTGTTTCTTTGCTCACTCTTTTCCTTTTCCGTGCAGGTCCCTGCTTCGCAGGGGCACTCACTTCGCGACCTCCGGTCGCTCAGTCGTGGGCTCGTTCGCATACTCCACAGCTTCGCAGGCACGCCTGCCATGCTGTTTCTTTGCTCACTCTGCCTGCACGCAAAAAAATGCCAGCTCTCCCTAAGGACGAACTGGCCGTGGTACCACCTTACTTCACAGCAAAACTGCTGCCTCTTTGTCTGTAACGGGACTTTCCCGGTAACCTCTACTATAAACCGCTCCGCATCCCGGAACGCTTCTTTCAAAGCTACTGCTCCAAAGCTACCTTCCATAAGCAAGCCTTTACGAAACCTCTCAGCCGGTGAGTCCCGCTCTCTTTCAAGATGACTTATGTACTCCTCTTTTTCAGCGCATTTCAAATATCATTCTGTCATTTTGGCTTTTAACCTTAGTATCATCATAATCGAAGAAAAGAAAAAAGTCAAGAGCCGCAAAGCTCTTTTTCTCCTTTCCGGCAGCGTTTTTCACAATTTTTTTGAGAATGTTTTCCAAAAAGGGCAAAAAGTATTTGTCTTTTTGGCGAATTTATTGTATAATTAAAATGGTGTTGTGATAATTTGTACGCACTATAATGTCTCAGCCAAATAAATACGCATAATTAAGACAACTTATGGGATTATGCAAATGAGAAAAGAGGGGTTTACACTGTTTACACAAAAGAATTCATCCAAACGTACCGAACTATTAGACAAATTAACCGGAATTTATAACCAGCAGGGCTTTTTTACTGCAATGGAAGCTCTGTTAAACGAACATCCGGAGGATTCTTTCTGCCTTATTTACTGGAACATCCGCAAATTCCGGGTAACAAACGATTTATTCGGCTGGGAATCCGGTGACAAGGTGCTGATACACTGGGCCAATACCCTGCGTGAAATGCTGCATGATGAGATCGCCGTTTACGGTCGCTTGGAGCATGATAATTTTGTATGCTGCGTCAAGGAAAGCTTCCTTGACGGAACTCACTGGATGAAGCTCGGCGAAATCAGCTACTCCACAGACGATACCGAATATCACTTTTTCTCCTGTTGTGGTCTGTATAAAATTACGGACCGCACGATTTCATTCTCCCATATGTTAGACAAGGCCCGCATTGCAATGGAATCCATCAAAGGAAACTATATGCGTCTGTATGCCTGGTATGATGACAGTATGTGGAATACCCTGTTGGAAGAGCAGCGCATGAACAGTGAATTTAAAACTGCCATTGAAGAACGGCAGTTCAAGGTATACTACCAGCCGATTTGCAGAGCTACGGACGGTCTGATTACCGGAGCAGAAGCCCTGATTCGTTGGGAGCATCCAACAAAGGGCATGATTTCTCCGGGCTCCTTTATCCCGCTGTTTGAAAAAAACGGCTTTATCAGTGTGCTAGACCGCTATGTCTGGGATGAGGTTGCAGCCATGCAGCAATCCCGTCTGGATCAGGGGCTTGCTACGATTCCGGTATCTGTCAATGTATCCCGCGTTGAGTTTTATAACCCTTCCCTGTGTGAGGATATCCGAGACATTGCCAAACGTCATAACATTACGCCCGGCCTGCTTAAAATTGAAATTACCGAAAGCGCCTATGCTGACAATCCTGTTTCAGTATTAGAGGCTGTGAAAAAGCTGCATGACTACGGCTTTGCCGTTTTAATGGACGATTTTGGAAGTGGCTATTCTTCCTTAAATATGCTGAAGGATTTGCCGATTGACGTATTAAAAATTGATATGCGCTTTCTGGATAATCTTGATAAAAGTCAGAAAGCCTCCATTGTGTTGGAATCCATCATCCGTCTGGCAAAATGGATGAAGCTCAGTGTTGTTTCCGAGGGTGTGGAAACAAAAAAGGAGTGGGAATATCTGCGTAGCGTGGAATGCGATGCGGTACAGGGCTTTTTCTTCTATAAGCCGATGCCGCAGGCTGATTTTATGGCATTACTGGATAAAACAGCCAGCAATAGCACAAATCTTCTCTTCCATGATCAGCCGGATATTGACGAATCCATTCTGGAAGTATTCAATCAGACCAATACCAAGGAAAGTCTGCTGTTTTACAGTATGCTCGGCGGTATGGGGCTGTTAGAGGTATATGGCAACGAGGTTGAGTTGATTCGCGTCAACACCGGCTACTATGAAGCCGTTTACGGTACTCCGCAAAGGGATCGCGATGTTCTGAATGTTCCGTTTGAAGAGCCGGAGCGCAGCTTTCTTTTAGAGCAATGCCGTCTTGCGAAGGAAGAATGCCGCATCCAGCAGTTCCAGCTTCATCACAAGCATGCGGAAAATGTCTATGTGTGGCTTTCCATTAAGCTGCGCTACATCGGCGGAAATCCGAGACAGGCATTGTTTCTCTTTACCGTTGATAACATTGACGCGCAGAAAAAAGTAGAGCACGATCTTTATGTTGCCAACTATAGCTCTGCTCTTTTAAAAGTATTTGACCGGGTTTATCACTTAGATTACGCTGCGGATACTGCAGAAATTCTGCACTCCAATACCGATAAATATATACAGAACCAGGTTCAATATCCGCTTACAGAGTTTTTTGAACATTTTCGCCGTATCTCCTATGAGGAGGACTGTCCGATTATTGACATCCTGCAAAGTAAGGAATCGTTGGATACCGCACTCAGCAGCACCAACGATCCGCTCTATATCCGTTATTCCGTTCCGACAAATGGCAAGATGATAAAAACCGGCGCTTACTTCTTTAAAATTGATATGCCGGATGGACATGCACACTATCTGTGCTGCGTCAAAAAAAAGCATTAGTTCAGTTCCACTATGTTCAAGATTTCTCCGGTTACTTTTTCTGCTTTGGCGGACGCGGCCCCATAAACTGATAAAAGTAGGTTTTCATCATACCATTGTAAATCTTACGGTTCTTGTCTGCCTTTCTTCCAAAATATTTCTCTGCCTCTTCATAAGAGGTAATCATATAACAGGACCATGCGTCAAGACCTGCAAAGGCAGTGCCAAACTCCTGATACAGTGCCGGAAGTGCCTTCTTTTCTTCCAAACGCTCACCATAAGGCGGGTTTGTGATAACAAACCCGTATTTCTTTGCGTGACTCAGCTTTGCCACCGGTCGCTGTTGAAAATGAATGTACTCCTCCACGCCGGCTTCCACGGCATTCTGTCTGGCCGCTTTTACCATATCTCCGTCGATATCGTAACCCTGTATCTGCATGACGGCATCCCGCCTGATTACATCCTCTGCTTCATTTACCGCGTCATACCATGCCTGTTTCGGCACAACCCCGGTCCACTGCTCTGCAAGAAATTCCCTGTTTCTTCCCGGAGCAATATTTGCTCCGATCATTGCCGCCTCAATCGGTATCGTACCGCTGCCGCAAAACGGATCCACCAGAATACGGTCTGCCTTCCACGGGGTAAGAAGAATCAATGCCGCCGCCAGTGTCTCCGTAATCGGTGCCTTAGAGGTCAGTCTGCGGTATCCGCGCTTATGAAGGGACTCTCCGGAGGTATCAAGCCCTACGGTCACCTCATCCTTTATAATTGATACGCGTACCGGAAATGCTGCTCCGTCCTCCGGAAACCACTCCTTTTTATAGCTCTGCTTCATCCGCTCCACCATCGCTTTTTTCATAATGCGCTGAATGTCGGACGGGCTGAACAGCTTGCTCTTTACGGAATTTGCTTTTGCTACCCAAAATCTTCCATTTTCCGGGATGAAACGCTCCCACGGAAGCATTCTGGTCTTTTCAAACAGCTCATCAAAGGTGGTCGCCTGAAAACGCCCTACCACAAGCAGCACGCGCTCTGTTGTGCGTAAAAACAGATTCGCCCGGCATAAGGCCGCCGCATCTCCAAGAAAGCTTACCCGGCCATCCTCTACGCTCTTTATTTCATAGCCCAGCTCTGTAATCTCCCTTTTCAGCACAGACTCCGTGCCAAAATGACACGGAGTCAAATACTCATACAATTCTGCCATTCTTTTTTCCTTCCTTTGTTCTCTTGGTAATCTCATTTTATCTTATCATATCCGGTTCAAAAAAGAAACTCTATTTTTGAAAACGCTGATATCCTTCATAGCCTCCGGCGAGACTATATGCCGGATATCCTGCCCTTCGCAGTCGCATTACCGCACGCATGCTCAGGTTCCCGCGGTCACAGCACAAAACAATCGTACCATTTCTTCCAAAATGTTCAAAAAAGCTTTTTTCTTCCGTATACGGTATGGAAACTGCTCCCGGAATATGACCGGCCTGATAGCTTTCCGGCTCGCGCACATCCGCAAGCAGTACCGTACCTCGCATTTGCAGTCTTCTCAGTTCTCCAAGGGTTATCACATAACGGTACATCCTTGCCTCTCCTCCTTTCGGGTGATGCAGGGAATTTCTTCCCTTACCATAGTATATGATATACTCAGCTTTTGGCTTATGTCAGCTTCTGTATTTGCCTGTAAAATCCTCGAAGTTTTTTCTGCAAAAAAGGAACGGTGTGCCCCACCCGGATGTCCCATCCCCCTGTGACGCTTCCAGAGTTCCCGTCCATTCTGCCGTATATTCCTTTCCTTCTGTATCATAATACTTCCAGCTAAACGGATCCGTTGCAAGCTTTCTTATAATCTCGGTACCGATTCGTTCATCTGACATAATTTCACATTGCTGTTCAAAGCTCAGGTAAAGCATTCCGTTCTTCTCCTGAATCTCCTTCAGAGTTACATTTTCCGGAAGCCCGCTGGCTTCTCCTGTTCTCAGATTGATTCGCGTCCGTTCCTGTCCCGGCTCCAACCACTCGCCTCCAGTCACTACCAGCTTCAGACTCTCAGAATCAGCAAAATACGGACTTTCCGTGTCAAAGGAAATCAGTACCGGCACTTCTGAAGCCTGTGCGATTATATACGAAGTGCCAAGGAAATTGTAAAAGCGTTCTCCGTCTCCGTTTTCCACATAAAAATGCAAATCCTTAAGCTCTGCCGTATTTCCGATATTATCCTCAACATTTACCCGCATATATGTCGGGTATACATCAATATTTGTTACCGTCAGCCTGCGGTCATCCATTTCTATTTCCTGATTCACCTCATAATGCACTGCCTCAGCCATGCGTGCCAGATCAAGCTCCAGTTGGAATTCAAAGCTTGTAATATAATAGCGTTCCGCTGCCTTTTCCCGATCCAGTACATAGTTTTCTTCACCGCCTGCTCCTGCATATAATTGATTCAGATAGCTGCCATTATCCCATACCTCCATATGAAACTGCACCTGCTCCGGCATCGCTTCCAGTTCAGCGGAAGCCGATACATTTATCGTAACATACTCTGAAGTTACACAGCGAATTTCTTCATTCGAAAGATTATTCCCGCTTTCATAAGCGATGATACCCAGCCGATTTTGTCCGCTCTGATCCAGCATCGTACAGTTTGCTTCCAGACTCCCTCCACGCGATATGTAAACTCCTCCTTTTGCACTTTCTCCGCCTCCTTTCACTTATTAGACGTACAAAACAAGTTTTTTATTTCAATCAAAAAAATTTTTCCAAAAAGTTACGAAAAAGCTTTCTCAGGTTTTATTCTACAAAAAAAGCCCCGTACTACAAGGGCTAAAAAAACAAGGCTGCGCCGAATGTGCGACAGCCTCGTTCCTCACTGCAAACTAGCGATTTTCATCCGTCTTGTTTGCTGCATTATGCGCGCAGTTTCTGCAATTATTCTGGGCGTTGTTTCTGCTGCTGTTCTGCGCGTTGTTCTTACTGTTATTCTGAGTGTTGTTTTTGCTGTTATTCTGAGTGTTGTTCTGAGTGTTATTCGACATAACGTACCTCCTGATAAGCAATCTGTTTCTCGGTTACAGGACATAGTATCTGCAAAAGATTTGCATTTATTCACTTCCTTTTTTTGTCGCAATCACAGAAAAAAACATACTAAGCCCCAGTGCCAGACAAATAAACACAATCGAGGTACCGGTAGAAATTGACAATTGAAACAGTTCCGCAATTAACTTGGCTCCGGTAAACATAAGCACCAGCGAAATCCCGTACTTTACATATAAAAAGCGTTTTGCCAGCTTTTCCAATCCAAAATACAGCTGTCGCAGTCCTAAAACCGCCAAAAGATTCGAACTGTATACCAACAGCGGATTTGTCGTCACAGAAAAGACAGCCGGCACAGAATCAATCGCAAAAATAATATCGGAAAGCTCTATCACAACTAAAACGACAAATAAAGGAGTGGCGTACCAGCGTTTTCGCCCATTTGCTGCCTCTTTCTTTATAAAAAAATGCACTCCGGAATATTCCTCCGTTACCGGAACTATCTTTTTCACCAAACGCAGTCCCAGACTGTTTTTCCTGTCCGGAAGCTCCTCCTGCTGTTCCCGCAGCATTTTTAATCCATTCCAGATGAGGATTGCGCCAAAAAAGTATAAAATCCATCCAAAGCGCGATACCACTGCCGCTCCAAATAAAATAAATATCATCCGTAAAAAAGCCGCTCCTATAATTCCATACCGTAATACGCGATGGCGAAGCCTTTCCGGTACTCCAAACGATGTAAAAATGGACAAAAACACAAACAGATTATCTGCACTAAGGCTAAGTTCTATTAAATAGCCGCCCAGAAAATCCAACGCAATTTCCTGTCCCGCCGTCAA
>CAZCON010000078.1:0-6705 GCA_964500085.1 uncultured Lachnospiraceae bacterium | reverse complement strand
TATAAGGCTGTTGTTCCTTGACCGCAAGCATATTCACACCGTAGGTATCCTCTAAGCCCGTTTTTTTAAACAGACCGTTTAGTAAATTGTCGATATCACGGTCTTTCTTTACTTCTACCACAATACGGACATCCTTGGTAGACTCGTCCCTGACATCGTACATTTCCTCAAAGACCTTATCTTTCATCAGCTGGGTCAGGTTTTCTACAAGGCGGGTTTTGCTTCCGGCGGCGGTGTACGGAATCTCGGTAAATACGATATTTTTTCTGCCACCGTCGCTGTTTTCAATTTCATGCTTTGCACGAACCTTAATCTTTCCTTCGCCGGTAGCGTAAATGGAAGGGAGAATGTCAGCATTGGTAATGATGCCGCCCGTTGGGAAATCCGGTCCCTTCACATAGCGCATGAGCCCCTCGATGGTAATGGAGGGCTTTTCCATGTAAGCAATGGCTGCGTCAATGACCTCGCCCGGATTGTGTGGCGGAATATTGGTTGTCATACCCACTGCAATTCCGGTGGTACCGTTGATGAGAAGGTTCGGGAGCATTGCCGGAAGCACCTTTGGCTCCTTTTCACTGTTATCAAAATTGGGCATGAAATCCACAAGTCCCTGCTCCAGATGGGACAGAAGCGTCATGGCACCCTCCGAAAGACGCGCCTCGGTATAACGCATAGCGGCGGCACCGTCACCGTCAATGCTGCCGAAGTTTCCGTGCCCGTCAATGAGCGGAATGGCAAGGGAATAGTCCTCGGACATGTGTACCAGTGCTTCGTAAATGGAGGAATCGCCGTGCGGGTGATATTTACCCATCGTATCACCTACGATACGCGCACTCTTTCGGTGTGGCTTTTTCGGGTCGAGCCCAAGTTCCATCATGGAGTATAAAATACGGCGTTGTACCGGTTTTAATCCGTCTCTGACATCCGGGATGGCACGGTCGATAATGGTATTTACCGCGTAATCACGGAATGAGGTTTTCATTTCCTCAGAATAATCCAGCTGAATCATGGTATCGTTTTCTAAAGTTTCAGACATGGCGCAGCCTCCTTATATATCAAGCTTCGCGTAGCGTGCTTCTTCCATAATGAAGGCGCGGCGCGGTGGAACATTGTTGCTCATCAGTAATGTGGTGACTTCGTCAGCCTCCACGGTATCACTGATGGAAACCTGGGCAAGAATGCGGGTTTCCGGATTTAACGTGGTTTCCCAAAGCTGGTCGGCGTCCATTTCACCCAAACCCTTGTAGCGCTGCAAATCAAGAATCTTCTTCCCTTCCTTACGGAATTTTTCCAGCTCAAAGTCGTTGAAGAGATATTTTTCGTTTTTCGATTTCTTGCCTTTGCCTTTTTTTGCGCTCTTTGCGGTTTTTCCTGTATCGGCACCGGAGCTGTCGGCAGCTTCCCGGTCGCTGCCTTCCGCGTCCTCATAGGTTACTTTGTAAAGGGGTGGAAGCCCCCGGTATACCTTGCCCTCTAAAATCAGTTCCGGCATAAACCGGTAGAAGAAGGTGAGAAGCAGGGTGCTGATGTGGGCACCGTCCACGTCGGCATCGGTTAAAATAATAATCTTGTCAAAACGCAGCTTTGTAATGTCGAAATCATCACTGATGCCACAGCCAAAGGCGGCAATCATGGATTTGATTTCGTTGTTGACTAAAATTTTGTCCAGTGTTGCCTTTTCTACGTTCAGAATCTTACCGCGTAGCGGGAGCACTGCCTGCGTTTTACGGTTTCTTGCGGTTTTTACCGTACCGCCTGCGGAGTCACCCTCCACGATATAAAGCTCGCATTCCTCCGGCTTTTTCGAGGAGCAGGCGGCAAGCTTACTCTTAAAGTCCACGTCCTGCAGCTGCTTTAACACCGCATTGCGGGCTTTATCGCCTGCCCTTCGCGCATTGTAGGACTTCATGGAATTTTCCAGAACCGCCTTTAATTCTTCGACGTTTTTATCGAAATATCTTGTAACCTCTCCGGTAAAGACATCCTCCACTGCGGTCTTTGCGTCCGTATTTCCAAGCTTTGTTTTGGTCTGCCCCTCAAACTGCGGGTCCGGATGCTTAATGGAAACAATGGCAATCAGACCGTTGCGGATGTCCTTGCCGTCAAAATTTTCGTCCTTATCCTTTAAAATGCCGAGCTCTCTTGCGTACTGATTCATGACGCGGGTGAGCGCAGTCTTAAATCCGGTGACGAGCGTGCCGCCATCTACGACATTGATACGGTTACAGTAGGAGTTAATCTGTTCCTGAAAGCTGTCAGTATACTGAAATGCGACCTCTACCTCGATACCCCCGCTTTTTCCTTCAATGTAAATCGGCTCCGGGTGCAGCGGCGTGGTTTCTCTTGCAAGATAGGAGACGAAGCTTTTGATACCAAACTCCTCGTAGTAGGTCAGCTCCTCTCCTGCAATTTTATCCTTAAATACAATCGTCAGCCCTTTGTTCAGGTAGGCAACCTCTTTCAGTTTTTTACGAATAATGTCTGTTTTAAACTCTACCGACTCAAAGATAGAAGGGTCAGGGTAAAATGTCACCTTTGTACCGGTGTCGGATTTGCGGCAGCTCCCTACGACCGGAAGAAGACCTCCCTCAAGCGGTGTTACAATTTTGCCGCCGTCCCGGTATTCGTCCCGGTATATCTTGCCGTCGTGCTTGATTTCCACAACCATTTTGGAGGAAAGCGCGTTGACGACAGAAGCGCCGACACCGTGCAGACCGCCGGATACCTTATAAGCGCCGCCGCCAAATTTACCGCCGGCATGAAGAATCGTGTAAACAACGCGGGCAGTCGGGATATGCTTTGTCGGGTGAATGTCTACCGGTACACCTCGTCCGTTGTCGGCGATGGAAATACCGCCGTCCTTTTGCAGTTCAATGTCAATACGGTCACAATAGCCGCCGAGATGTTCATCAATACCATTGTCTAAGATTTCCCAAATAAGGTGGTGAAGACCGCGGCTTCCGGTGCTTCCAATGTACATACCCGGACGTTTTCTGACCGCTTCCAGACCCTCTAATACAACAATCTGGCTGCCGTTATATTGTTCCATAGCCTGACTCCTTCTCTGTTCCGATTTATTGTCGTAATCACCGCTAACACGCAGGTTAGGGCTATATGTTGTGGTAATAAGTTAAGTATACCAATATTTGTGGGAAATTGCAAACGAAAGTTCGAAAAAATCGGGGCTTGGAGCAGACTAAAGATTTTACGGAAGTCAGCCGATAAAATAGTAAGAGGTCAGGGGAATAGAGCGGTTCGGTACACATTCTGGCCACGTGTATCATAGTAAAACGGCATGAAAACAGCAGCACAGGAGGAAACAATATGCGGATCGAACAGGAGTTTAGAACCCTTTTTATAGGAGAACGGCAGATAACGGAGACGAAAACACCGGAGGAGATACAGGAAGGTCTGGAAAAGGGCAGGGTATTTTCGGGAAAGCTGCAGTTTCCGCAGGATAAGATTGCAGAACGCCGCAGACAGGCGCAGGAAAAGGCAATCAGTATTGTAAAGACTGCTTTTGCAGGAGAACTGGGTATAGACGATGAGATTGCCGGAATGGAAGAAAGCATTGAAAAAGAAAAAGAAGAAATGCTTTCGAACAAGGCAGAGTTAAACCGGGTTCTGGAACGAAAAGCAGAACTGGAAACGCGCAATGATTTGAGCGAGGAGGAATATAAGCAGGAGCTGGAGGAGCTGAATAAGGCAGAAAGCCATTTCAGCGGCTTGCTTGCAGACGGGAAAAAGTATGAGGACAGAGCAATACAGGCGGTGAATGATATTAAGCTCGAACGGTTAAAATCCAATCCGATGGGCGAGGCGGAAAAGCAGGCTGAAAAGGTGACTGCGGAGGCAGACAAGGAAATTGTTGGGATGTTGTATGACGAAGCCAAGGAGCATTTGGATAATGAACGTGAAAAGCTGGAGGAGGACGCAGAGAAAAAGGCAGAAAAGGAAGAAGAGCTGGAGGAGCGTATCGAAGCCATGAGGGCGGAAAAGGAAGAAAAGGAGAAGGATGCGCCGAGGCTTGACGACAGACAGACTGTTTCCGGACAGATTGTAAAGCTCGCGGAGACCAATCAGACGGTACAAAAGGAATTGCAGCAGGTAGTGGAGCAGCTGAAGCTGGATTTGGAGGATTTGAAGGGTGCTGCGGTAGACCGGGAAATATAGCAGACTGTTTACGGATAGAAAAGGTTGAAAATAACAATGAAAAGAAAAAAAGGAAGAAGGACCGGAGCTGAAAATTGCGGTTTGCGATGATGAGAAATGGTTTCGCCGACAGCTTTGTGAGAGTATCCGGACATATGATGACACGTATTGTCTTTATGAGTTTTGCAACGGGGAGGAACTGTTGCTTGCAGAAGAGAAGTTTCAGGCGATTTTTCTGGATATTGATATGCCGGGACAGACCGGGCCGGAAACGGCAGCGGCGCTGCGAAAACGGGGGCGCCGGGCAGAGATTGTGTATGACACAGAGGGAGTGGCGCATGAAAGCTCAGACACGCTTAAGGTGTGGGAAGAGCATCTGACAGGAAAGAATTTTTACCGGATTCATAAATCGTATCTGGTGGCAATGGCGTATGTAAGAAGGGCAGAAGGTTCCCACAGAGAGTATTAAAACAAAACCTGAGTCATGCCGACAGCGGCACGGTTCAGGTTTTTTTGCAAAAAAAATGACCGTTTACCCGATTTCAATGACCGTTCCCCGGAAAGGGAATGCAATTAGATTTGGCATGTGTTACAGTTAGTAGAAAGCGAGTCTTTTGCTGTTAGAGGAGGAAAATTATGGGTGCTTCCACGTATGCCGTGAGCCTGTTGAATTGGATCTGGTCCTTTTTTGGAGAGTGATTTATCAGGGAAAATCAACAGTATTATTTCGGTACAAGAAGGGCTTTCCCTTTTTGGAATAAACAACCGGAGGAAACAAAATGAGAAAAAAGTGAACAAAGTATTAAAGAGAGCAATGGCAGTGGTGGCAATGGCAGCAGCAGTGGCAGTGACCGTGCCGAGTCTGGCAATGGCGGGAACTGCACCGGACAAGGGGTGTACCGGAAATACGTCTACGGGGTATCACAATTACAGATTTTATTGCATCGGTTTTAAATTTAAAGAAACATTGAATCATCGGTATTTAACCCTTGACGGTTGGAAAACGTGCATGTATGAAATAGCGGAGCATGGCAGCCGGGAGCGCTGTGAGTATTGCGGTAAGAATACATGGGTTACGGGGACTCATTGCGACAATGAATTTCATGATTGCTCGATAGGAACTGTCGATCATGGATATTGTAATGGGCTTGGTTCAGATGTGACGTTTGTAACCTATTGATAAGGACGGGCAGGGGGATATTCCCCCTGCAATCGTAGGATGCACGGGTGTGAGTTTCCGTATAAATCAAGGGTAATGGCAACCTGAGAACCCTTAAAAACCCTTAAAGCCCCTTACATGGCGAGAAATCCCGTGAAATGGGGCTTTTTTAGGCTTAAAAGGCAGGAAATACCCTTAAAAATTTAATGGGAACTAAATGGCAACCTGAAAAAGAAAAATGCGATTTAAAAGGGAAAAATAGAGGTGCCAGAATGCACGGAAAGTGTGGGTTTTAAAAACGTTTAAAAGCCTTTTAAAGAATATTATAAAAGTGCTTTAAAGTATTGATTTTGTGGACTTTTTGACCTTTTAAAAGGTTTTAAAATTATCGTTCAAAAAGCAGATTTAAAAGGAAATTTGAATGGGAACCTAATGGCAACCATAAATGGCAACTAAAAAAGAGCAGTTTCAGGAGCGTGGCAGAACGTCTGAAAATGCTCTTTTTCTATGCCTTAAAGCATAGTGGTAAATGCAATTAAAATATATCACGCAAAAGAGGAACGGTCAATATACAATATATTTCCGTTCCTCTTTCTTATATGACGCTTCTTGAAGCTGACGCTTCTGATGATCCATCCATTCGATCCAGTTCTTCATAAATGATAGTATGGACACGATGCTGTCCCCGGCGATCCAGTTTATTATAGGTACTTAGCAGTTCCTCCTCGCCTTCAGAAAGAACTCTTGAAGTAGAAAACTCTGATATTGGAGAATTTCCGGTCAATATCCAATCTATTGAACAATTAAGTATTTGAGAAAGACCAATAAGGGCTGTGGCAGAAGGAAGACTGCTCCCCTTTTCAATGCCGGACAAGTTTCCGGTAGAAATGCCGGTGCGTTCTTTTACCTGCTGTCCGGTTATTCCTAATTCTTTTCTTCTGGCTGCGATTCGTTCTCCTATGCTTCGATCCATATATGTACACTCCAATCTATGAAATAAAAACACTAAAAATAGAGTTTTACTATTGACAAAACTCTAATATCAGAGTAAATTATAATTGTACCACCGTTACAAAAGCCATTATATCACGAAATCCGATAACTGAATAGGTTATTTTGTAACACTGGTACAAAAATTATAACGGATAACGCTAAAGGAGGGCGAGTGGATGTTGAAAAATAACAGAATAAGGAATCTCGCTGAATTCAGACGGTGGGTAAAGATACGGTTGGTTGAGAAAGAGATCTCCCAGAGAGAACTGGCAAGGCAGATGGATATACCACACGCAAGAATTAGCGAAGCAACACACGGAAAGCAGTCCGGAAATAAATACATCGTTCCTATTATCGAAGAATTAGGTGGAGATGTAGATGATTTTAAAGAGTTTTTAAAA
>CAZCON010000077.1:0-6779 GCA_964500085.1 uncultured Lachnospiraceae bacterium | reverse complement strand
TATCTGCGTGACAACATGGTAATTTACAAGGAACAGCTTGTAATGCGCGGACTGCATTTTGCCATTATTGACGAGGTGGACTCCGTGTTAATTGATGAAGCACGTACGCCACTGATTATTTCCGGACAGAGCGGAAAGTCCACAAGTCTGTATCAGGCGTGTGACATTTTGGCAAGACAGCTGGTTAAGGGAACGGAAAAGGAGCTTTCCAAGATGGACCTTCTGATGGGCGAGGAGCTGCAGGAGGAAGGCGATTTTGTTGTAAATGAAAAGGATAAGATTGTAAATCTTACCGAGCAGGGCGTGGAAAAGGTAGAGCGATTCTTCCAGATTGATAATCTGGCAGACCCGGATAATCTGGAGATTCAGCATAATATCATTCTTGCATTACGCGCTCATTATCTGATGGCACGCGATAAGGATTATGTGGTACAGAATGATGAAATTCTCATTGTTGATGACTTTACCGGACGTATTATGCCGGGCAGACGTTATTCCGATGGTCTTCATCAGGCGATAGAAGCAAAGGAGCATGTAAAGGTAAAGCGCGAAAGTAAGACGCTTGCGACCATTACCTTCCAAAATTTCTTCAATAAATATGATAAGAAGAGCGGTATGACCGGTACTGCACTGACGGAGGAGAAGGAATTCCGTGAGATTTACGGCATGGATGTTGTGGAAATTCCGACGAACCGGCCGATTGCCAGAGTTGATTTAAATGATGCGGTATATAAGACCCGCCGTGAGAAGCTGAACGCCATTGTGGAGGAAATTATCGAAGCTAATAAAAAAGGACAGCCGGTGCTTGTGGGTACGATTACCATTGAGGCATCCGAAGAGCTGAGCGATATGCTAAAGCGCCGTAATATTCCGCATAAGGTGTTAAATGCAAAGTTCCACGAGATGGAAGCACAGATAGTAGCGGATGCCGGACAAATGGGTGCAGTTACCATTGCTACCAATATGGCAGGTCGTGGTACGGATATTAAGCTTGGCGAGGGCGTAAAGGAGCTGGGAGGCTTAAAGATTATCGGTACGGAGCGCCATGAGTCCAGACGTATTGATAATCAGCTGCGTGGTCGTGCCGGTCGACAGGGAGATCCGGGTGAATCCAGATTTTACATTTCACTGGAAGATGACCTGATGCGTTTGTTTGGTACGGAACGCCTGATTAATATGTTCAATTCTCTTGGAATTGAAGAAGGAGAGCAGATTGAGCATAAGCTGTTAAGTAATGCTGTGGAAAAGGCGCAGATGAAGATTGAAGGAAACAACTTCGGTATCCGAAAAAATTTGTTGGAGTATGATCGCGTCAACAATGAACAGCGTGAGATTATTTATGCGGAGCGCAAAAAGGTGCTGGAGGGTGCCAATATGCGTGAAACTATTTTTAAGATGGCGAACGATGTGGTAGAGGGGTGCGTTGACAGCTGCATCAGTGATGATCAGGACCCGGAGAACTGGGATATCCATGAGCTGAACAGCCTGTTGCTTCCGATTGTTCCGTTAGAGCCGATTCGCTTGACGGAAGAACAGAGAAAGCATATGCGTAAGAAAGAACTGGTGCAGCAGTTAAAGGCAGAAACGGTAAAGTTTTATGAGGCAAAGGAAGCCGAATTTCCGGAGAAGGAGGCGCTTCGTGAAATTGAGCGTGTGATTCTGCTTCGTGTGATTGACAGAAAGTGGATGGATCATATTGACGATATGGATCAGCTTCGTCAGGGGATTGGCGTGCAGGCATATGGTCAGAGAGATCCGCTGACCGAATATAAATTCCAGGGCTTTGATATGTTTAATGCCATGACTGCTGCAATTAGTGAGGATACGGTAAAGGCGCTGATGAACGTCCGCATTGAGAATAAGGTGGAACGTGAGCAGGTGGCTAAGGTAACCGGAACAAACCGTGATGACAGTGTGGCAAAGGGGCCGGTAAAGCGTACAGATAAGAAGGTACAGCCAAATGATCCGTGTCCGTGCGGCTCCGGTTTGAAATATAAGAAGTGTTGTGGAAAAAATGTATAGTTCCGGAAGAAATACTTTTGACGATAAACGATAAAAGCACAGGGAAAGCGTAAGTGCTGTAAAATATGTGTATAAACACTAGGAAAGAAGGTGAGCAGATGGTAGAGTTGGATGCAATTAAGTTTGAACTCTCGGAATATGATAAGCCGCTGCTTGAAATGGGGGATTCACTTTGACCTCGCAGGTAAGCGCGAAAAGATACAGGAGATAGAAACAATTATGCAGGAGCCGGGCTTCTGGGATGATGCAGACAAGTCGCAGAGCTATATGAAGGAGCTGAAAAATCTCAAGGATGCCGTGGCAGACTATGAAGAGTTAAAGACCGAATACGAGGATGTACAGACGTATCTGGAAATGGGCTATGAAAGTGAGGATGTGTCCCTGATACCGGAGGCGCAGGAAGCAATGGTGCTGTTTCGGACCCATTATGAGCGGATGCATCTGGCAACGCTTTTATGTGGAGAATATGATAAAAACGATGCAATTCTAACGCTGCATGCAGGCGCAGGCGGTACGGAAAGCTGTGACTGGGCAGCGATGCTTTGCCGGATGTTTCAGCGCTGGGCAGACAAAAAGGGCTTTACTACGGAAATGATTGATTTTCTGGATGGAGATGAGGCCGGATATAAATCGGTGACGCTGGAAATTCATGGCGAGAACGCTTATGGATATTTGAAATCAGAGCGGGGAGTGCATCGTCTGGTGCGGATTTCGCCGTTCAACGCAGCAGGAAAACGGCAGACATCTTTTGTTTCCTGCGATGTTATGCCGGAGCTGGAGGAGACGGCAGAGATAGAAATTGACGAAAAGGATTTACGGATTGACACATACCGTTCCAGCGGTGCAGGAGGACAGCATGTCAATAAGACCTCTTCTGCCATTCGTATTACGCATTTGCCGACGGGAATTGTGGTACAGTGCCAGAATGAACGCTCCCAGTTCCAAAATAAGGACAAGGCGATGCAGATGCTAAAGGCAAAGCTGTATTTACTACAGGAACAGGAAAATGCGGAGAAAGAATCGGGAATCCGCGGTGAGGTGCATGATATCAATTTCGGTAATCAGATTCGTTCCTATGTATTGCAGCCGTACACGCTGGTAAAGGATCACCGGACAGGAGAAGAGATAGGAAATGCCCAGATGGTACTGGATGGAAATCTGGATCCGTTTATCAACGCATATTTGAGGTGGAGTGCAACCGGAAAAACAAAAGAGTAAAAATGGAGGAGGTAGTTTTATGGCAGAGAGAGATATTATTTTCTGTATCGGTGAGCAGGAATATGGTATTGATGTACAGCTGGTGACTGCAATCGAGCCGATGGTGGATATTGTGCCGGTGCCAAGTGCGCCTGCGTGTGTACTGGGACTGATGAATCTGCGTGGCGAGGTTATTCCGGTCTATAGTCTGCGTAAAAGATTTTCTTTGGAAGAGTATACAGACCCGGCAAAGACAAAGCTCATTGTAACGCGCTATGATGGTACGCCTCTTGCCTTTAAGGTAGATGAGGTAATGGAGATGTTTGATTTTACCGAGAATCTGATTACAGAGCCTCCGGTGATTGCAAAGAGCGCACAGACTGCGTATGTCCGTGCGGTAGCAAATAAGCAGGGAAAGCTTGTACTCCTGTTAAATCCGGCTGCGATGTATGAGGGGGATGAGGAAGCACAGATGGCAGAAATGTTAAAGGGAATGCAGCCGTCCGTAGAGTAAGCTGCAGTTGTCAGGCAGCTTGGCACGACAGCTTCCGGATTCAAATGTGAAACACACTGTGCTTGCTATAGCTTGTCCGATATTCTGAAGGAGACAGACCTGTTATTTTCCGGAAACAGTTAGAAAAATTGTGAGCATCGGGAAAGCCCAGACTGTAGGCAATTTGGAAAATGGGCTGTGTGGTTTCTGAAAGAGAGAACTTTGCGGTTTCCATCTTTGTTTGTAATACCTGTTGTTTTAAAGTGATACCTGCGTATTTTCTGAATAATGTGGTCAGATACTTTTCATTGTATCCGAAGTGTGCCGCAATTTTGGGGATACGCAGGTTTTCTTGACTATTCCAGGAAATGTAATCTAAAATATCGTGATACAACTGTTCCTTTGGCTGGTTTTCTTTTTTATGAGGCCGGCTGCTCTGAGCACTGATTTCCGCAAGAATGGTACTGCAAAGATAGCGATTCAGAGTCTTTTCGTGATATCTTTTGTCGGAGTCCTGCAGCTGCTTCATCAAAATGGTAATCCGCTCCGGAGAAATAAGGGAACCGGTAACGGGGATGGAAAACAGCTCCGATGCGGTATCCGGAGAGCTTGAATGCAGGACATCCTGCTGTTCGTTGTGATATCCGAAATGAAGCCAGTAGAAGCTGCAGGTGCCGGAATGTGTACCATGCTGATATGGGGTAGGGGCCGTGAGAAGATATTCGCCTTTTTAAATTTCATAGTCATTTTTGTGGTCGCTGATATACAATGTGCCATCGGTAACTACCATCAGCTCAAAGTCTTTTAAATATCGGGTCAAGTGTATCCAGTCATTGCCGGGGGAGGAAAAGGTACCGCACCAGTGGTAGGAAAACTCGTTTTGTGGTTGAAAATGTAAGAACATGGAAACCTCCTTTTGGATGCTGCGAGGATTGTTTGAGGCAGATGCATTTTCCGCCTGTCATGTATTCTGAGGCAAAACGGAAAAATGAAAGCATTTACGATATCCGTTTTGTTCCTGTAGACATTATATGACATCCTGTGAATCAGTAAACTGCAAAAAGGAGGAGCGAGAGGAGCTGTTGGGAATATTAAAGCGCTTGACCGATGGGCTGGCGGAATGTCAGAGGACTGGAAAAACGGGCTTTCTGTTTGGAGCAGTATTGCTGGACAGGAGCAAGCCGGAGCAGCAGTTTGATTTTGTAGAGGAAAATAAAACTGACATTATCACACAGGCGAGGATGCCGTGCTGGACAAGGAACGTACCAGCTGTAATTGTGAAACCTGCAATGTATATAATATGCTGAAAATGACAAAACAGCTGTTTCTGCTGACAGGAGAGGTAAAATATGCGGATTGGTATGAGAATGCATTTGTGAATTCCATTCTGTTCTCACAGCATCCGGAAACCGGAATGACGACCTATTTTCAGCCTATGGTAAGCGGTTATTATAAGGTGTACGGAGAACGGTTTGGTCAGTTTTGGTGCTGTAACGGAACCGGACTGGAGAATTTTACAAAATTACAGGAAAGCTTTTATTCCGGTTGCCATACTGGCTGGTGCGGCAAGGGGAGGAGCCGGTGTTCCGGCTTACCGGAACCGATGCGAATCTGATATTTGAGCCGCACTATTCCCGCTACAGAGAACGGTATGGAATTTATTTTAATTATGTGAAAATGGAAGGAAAGGTGTGATATGACGACAGTTAGTATTAGATTAGACGATGAGATGAAGCAGCAGCTGGATATAATGTGTGGCGAGATGGGTATGAATATTATAACTTTTTTTATGATTTACGCAAAGAAAGCATTGCGTGACAGACGTATTCCTTTTGAGATTGCGGCTCCGGCGGATGAATTTTATTCTGAAACCAATATGGCACAGATTGCGAAGACAAAGCAACAGGTACAGAACGGGAAAGATTGTCATACTTCAGTGTAAGAGCCATTATGATGACAAGTAAGGCTTTGATAAGCAGGATTTATGGGGTGTTCAGTATGGCTTATAGAATATAAAGGGAATTTTATTGGAAAGTATATGAGCGTAATAAGAACCAAGATAAGAACTAACTTTTTGTCGAGGTTCTTATTTCCTTTTCTGAATGGAGGTATGTAATGAGAATTCTGATGGATGCGGATGCATGTCCGTCTGTTGATAAGATTGAAGCTGTCGCGGAGAAAAACGGTTGGTGGTATTCCAATGCGAATATAGACCAGTTACTAAAGGAGCGGCATGAAGTAAAAAAGAAGCGGAAAAGCAGTAAGAATCATATTAAAGGACCGGCGAAACGAACGGTAGAGGATGAGAAGCGGTTGAAAAAGTGTCTGATGCCGGTATTGCATGCGTTAATACGGTTAATCGTTATTTGCTGCATCGTGACATTACTACCTGCAGACTCTACTTCTTTATGACAAGAAGTATACTGAAAGAGTAAGGGACGCTTATAGAGCGTACGCAACATGGGTTGGCACAGGGATTCTGCCCCCTTGCGTCAAACTGTGTGAATGGTAAGCACTCAATAACAGAGTGCCATGCTAAATAAAAGAGGATGGCGTATCATACCATTCCCTGACTGTCATTGTTTGTATTGTGACTGCACTTTCTCTGACCACAACAATATGGGACGAATTGCCTGATTTGGAACAGAAGGAACAGAATAATATGTGAGAGAAGTAAAATCTTCTCAATTTTGGGGCTATACATTTCAAAAATTTGTGGTATACTAGTAATCAGATAAGAAAGTATGTTCGAGAAAAGCACTTCAAATCCGCATAAATACTTGAAAACGTGTATTTGAGGGATTGAAAGGCTTGCCACGAATGGAAAAGTGGGACAAATTCGTGGCGAATTCAAAATGTGTTAATTCGTGTTAATCTGCACTGGAACTTTTTGGAAATAATTGGAGAAAAAATGGGGAGGATTTCCACCATGGATAAATTTATTTTACATTCTGACTATGCCCCGACCGGCGACCAGCCTCAGGCGATTGCTGATTTGGTGAAGGGCTTCGAGGAAGGCAATCAGTTTCAGACGCTGCTTGGTGTTACTGGTTCCGGTAAGACATTT
>CAZCON010000076.1:0-6781 GCA_964500085.1 uncultured Lachnospiraceae bacterium | reverse complement strand
CTTTTGTATTATCGCCATAACCAAGGCCGTCAACCGCACCGGCCGCAAGTGCAATGACATTTTTCAGCGCTCCGCCGATTTCGATTCCGAGCACATCCGGGCTTGTATATACTCTGAAATAGCGATTCATAAACAAATCCTGAATCTGCATGGCTGTTTCCTTTTCTGCCGCTCCGGCCACCACCGTGGTAGGAATCTGCCTGCTGACCTCTTCTGCATGGCTCGGTCCGGAAAGCACTGCCACCCGTGCCTGCGGGATTTCCTGCAAAATCACCTCTGTCATCGTATACAGCGTTTTGTTTTCGATTCCCTTCGACGCATTTACAATAATCATATCCTCTGCCACAAACGGTGCAAGCTTTCTTGCAACCTCTCTGACAAACGGAGAAATTACCGTATTGACAATCATCTCCGGCTTTCCCGCAACCGCTTCTGCCAGATCATTGGTAAACCGGACGCTGTCCGGCAATATGGCACCGGGCAGGTTTTTTATATTGCTGCGATTTTCTGCCAGTGCAGCCGTCTCCTCCTGAAACTTTGACCAGACGGTTACTTCATAGCCATTTCCTGCCAATAATATGGTTAAGGCAACGCCCCATGTGCCGCCTCCCAAAACTGTTACCTTCTTCATGTCATCCACCTATCCATGTGTGCTACGCACATTTCCTTTCTTTTTTCGTCTGACTATTTTTCTTTTTCATCCGGTTTTGATTCGCTGTCTCCGGCTGCTATCTGCACCCGCTTTCCGATTTTATTTTCCGTCCCGTTTAATAATCGCTTTATATTCCCACGGTGAGTATAAAATGCCAGAACCGCAAAGACTGCACTCAGACAGAGCATATGCCAGTCTCCCGGTCTTGTAATTGCCACACCTGCCACAAACTCAAGCTCCATAAGCAGGGAGCCGAGAGATACATAACGGGTAATTGCAAGAATAAGAAAAAAAGTAGCGAGGCAGACTACAAAAATCCGCCAGTCAAAGGTCATAATCGTACCAACCAGCACTGCAATCCCTTTTCCGCCCTTAAAATGCAGATAAAACGGAAAATTGTGACCAAGCACAGCTCCCAGTGCCGTATATAACCCAAGCAGCTCTACATAGGAAACCTCCTTAAAAATCAGAAGCTTTACCAGAGCAACTGCAAAGGCACATTTAAACACATCCCCAAGCAAGGTAATAAATGCTGCCTTTTTTCCAAGAGTACGAAGCGCATTCGTTGTTCCCACATTACCGCTTCCATACTTTCTGATATCCACATGCTGCTTTCTTCCCACAAGATAGCCTGTGGAAACACATCCAAAACCGTATCCTATTAAAAGACAAATTACTATACGCCAAATCATGCTGCTTATCCTGCCGTTTCCAATTTACTTATTTCAATGTTCCGTCTACTTTGTCTCCGAGCGCTCACGGATAATAAACTTTAAGGAGGTTCCGGTAAAGCCAAAGGTTTCACGCACCTTGTTTTCTATATACCGCTGATAAGAAAAGTGCATCAGCTCTTTACTGTTTACAAAAATAACAAAGGTCGGCGGTCCGACTGCCACCTGTGTCATAAAGAATATCTTTAATCTTTTTCCCTTATCTGACGGCGGCTGTTGCAGGGAGGTTGCCTCCATCAAAATCTCATTCAGAACACCCGTCTGAATCCGGAGGGTTCTGCTCTGAATTACCATATCAATCCGCTCAAACAGCTTTGCCATACGCTGTCCGGTCTTTGCGGAAATAAAAATGATTTCCGCATACGGAATGAAAGAAAGGATTTCACGAATCCGCTCTGTCTGCCGGTAAATCGTCTTGTCGTCCTTATCCTCTACCGCATCCCACTTATTGACCGCAATGATAATTCCCTTGCCGCGTTCATGGGCAATTCCTGCAATCTTTGCGTCCTGCTCGGTTACGCCTTCCGTCGCATCAATCACCACCACTACCACATCTGCGCGCTCTACGGCACTGACGGTACGGATAATACTGAAACGTTCCAGCTCCTCTTTAATCTTATTTTTTCTGCGGAGTCCTGCCGTATCAATAAAAATATACTCCTTATCCTCATGCCTTACCACCGTATCAATGGCGTCTCTCGTTGTACCCGCAATATCCGAAACAATCACACGGTTTTCTCCGGTCAGCTTATTGATAATGGAAGATTTTCCTACATTCGGTTTACCTACAACCGCAATTTTCGGAAGCTCATTTTCCTCTTCCTCCTCAGACGATGCCGGAAAATGCTCCACGACCGCATCCAACAGCTCGCCAAAGCCAAGTCTTGACGCACCGGATACTGCAATCGGGTCGCCGATACCAAGATTATAAAACTCATAGACATCCGCCTGCATTTTTTCAAAATCGTCTACCTTATTTACGGTCAGCACCACAGGCTTTCCTGAGCGGCGCAGCATATCCGCCACTTTAAAATCCGCGTCCACAAGTCCCATACGCACATCCGTTAAGAACACAATCACATCTGCCGTATCAATGGCAATCTGTGCCTGCTCTCGCATATAGGTCAGCATCTGGTCCTTTGTCTCCGGTTCAATACCGCCGGTATCAATCATGGTAAATTTATAATTTAACCATGTCACATCTGCATAAATACGGTCACGGGTTACTCCCGGATAGTCCTTTACAATCGAAATACGTTCCCCCGCAAGGGCATTAAATAACGTGGACTTGCCAACATTCGGCCGTCCCACGATAGCTACAATCGGATTACTCATCTTAAGATTTTGTCCTTTCCTTTCTCTCTGTGTCAGTTACTCTATCACGGCGCACACAAACGCCTCTCCTTCTGATTTTACAATACGAATACGGGTTTGTAAAGCCTTTTCAATATCTGAAATTGTGAAATCGTCTAAAAGTACCTCCTCGCCGCTTTTTAGCAGAACCTCCGGCAGCAAAAGGAAATCTCCCAATTCTTTCTCCTTTAACTGGGCGATAATATCCTGTCCCGTTAAAAGTCCTGCCACGGTAATATGCTCGCCAAAGAAATGATTTACAATCGTTTCAACCCTTGCCTCAATGTTAGGAAACTTTGTTTTTATCTTTTCTACCTGCGCTGCAATTACCGGGGAAGCCAACACCCCTGTCGCAAGCGTCAGATGCCGTACCCGGTCATCGCCGGTCAGCTCCTTCAAATAATCGTCTACCTCATCGTTTAATGAACGCACCATACCAACGCCGTTTTCTATCTGGGGATAGCCCTCATATTCCTCCTCCTTTGGCAGCGGCAGCTCTGCCATCAAATACCACTCGTCGCTTGCATGCACCATTCTTGTGCCGTAGTGTTCCAAAATAATGTTCTGCCATTTTTTTATAATTTCCAAAACCTTGCGTGCATCCTCTTTTTCAAACGGCTCCACCTTAGCAAGTCCATCGCGGAATCTTGTCATGCCAATCGGAACTACAGAAACGCTCTGCATCATGGGCAGGTACGCCGTCAGGTCATGGATGGTACGCTCTAACTCCTCTCCGTCGTTATACCCCTTACACAAAACAATCTGACCGTTCATTTCAAGGCCTGCATCATAAAACCGTTTGATTTTCTCCAGTGCTTTTCCTGCAAAACGGTTATTCAGCATTTTGCATCTTAGCTCCGGATTTGTGGTATGGACTGAAATATTGATTGGCGATAGCTTATAAAACAAAATCCGCTCCATATCCTCCTCGGAAAGATTTGTCAGCGTGATATAATTTCCCTGCAAAAACGAAAGCCTTGCATCATCATCCTTAAAATATAAGGTTTTCCGCATTCCCGGCGGCATCTGGTCAATGAAACAGAAGATACACTTGTTCCGGCAGGAACGGTACGAATCCATGAGACCTTCCTCAAATACCAGTCCCAAATCCTCATAGGTATCCTTTTCAATTTCAAGCTCCCATTCCTCCCCGTCTGCTTTCCGGATGAGTACTACAAGCTCCTCCTCCTCAGACAAATACCGGTAATCAAATACATCCTTAATCGGCTGCCCGTTGATGGAAATCAGCACATCTCCCGCTTCAATTTCAAGCTCGTCTGCGATACTGTCCGGTACGATCTCTTTAATTTTATGTTCGTGTAATTTTTTTGCCATAGCTTCCTCTTTTCCTGCCGTATGGTCATGAAAACCACAATTGTGCTTATCCGCATCTTCCATTTATGGCATTATTCTGCTAACATCAAAAAGCCCGCCATATTCCCCCGGTCCTTTCCTGCCGCCCGGTGGGAAAACAAAAGCCCGGAATGACACTTGGTACATACGTTTCCAATTACAATGTTTTCAGGCTTCATGTCGGCTTCTTCCAGTATCCTGCGATTTACCTGCCATAAATCCAACTGACAAAGCCCTTCCCTTTTCTGCTCCGGTGTTTCCCATGTTGCCTCCGGGAACTCCTTTTGAAAGCATTCCGCTACTTCGCCGCCTACCGTATAGCAGGCTCCGCAAATGGAAACGCCAATATAAGCTTCTATCTGCTCCGGCCGACTTCCAAATTCTTTTTCCATCGCCTGCACCGTCTTTTCCGCTATCCGTCCAATGGTTCCCCGCCAGCCCGCATGCGCCGTGCCGATGGCTCCTGCCACCGGGTCATAAAAAAACACCGGAACACAGTCTGCTCCGAACACTGCTAACGCCACTCCCGGCTCGTTGGTAATCTGTGCGTCTACCGAAGTGTAATCCTGCGGCTTTACAATCCCTTTGCCACAGTCTGCCCCGGTTGCCCTGCGAACCACCGTATCATGCACCTGATTTGGCAGCACCACCTGTTCCTTTGTAAAGCCTATGGCAGTACAAAGCCGGTCATAATTGATACATACGTTTTCGTCAGAATCTCCGCGTCCAAAGCCTAGATTCATTGATGAAAAGCAGCCCTTGCTTACTCCGCCTGCTCTTGTAGAGCATCCGTGCTTTATCTCCGGATGCTTTGCCAGACGGCGGAAATACAGAAACGGAACTTCTGTGTCCGATATTGCCATTTCCTTCGTGGAGAGAACCTCCAACCTGTCATTTTCCGTTTTTTCTGCGTAAAAAGTCTCTGCCCTGTTGTCTTCCATTCTCCTGACTCCCATTCTTTTTTACAGTCACCTACAATTTCTTTCCTAAAGCACGGTATGCTGTCTGCTTATGCCCAAAACGCATTTTCCGTGATTCTTATCTCATCTCCCAGCACCCCTGCCACATCAAACCGGCACGGTGTATCAAGCGGAAGCCGGTTCGCATACATATAGTAGCGTGCCGCTCCCATAATTTTTTTCTGTTTCCGGTAGTCCACCGCTTCCTCCGGTGCGCCAAACCGCTCATCTGTACGGTATTTTACCTCAACAAACACAAGGTATCCATCCTTCTTTGCGATAATGTCGATTTCGCCCTGTCTGGTATAATAATTTCTTGCAAGAATTTCATAGCCCTGCTTTTGCAGATAATCCTGCACTCTGGTTTCCTGTCTGCTTCCGACCTGACGGCGGTTTCCGTTATTGCTTTTCCTGCCGTTTTCCGCCGGAAGGCGGTTCCAACTGTTTTTTTTCCTGCCATTCTCTGTGTTGTCATGGAACGGGCTCATTTTACCGGCAACGTCTTTTTCTATCCCCACAAGTTCTCCCCCTGTCCTTTCTCCCAATACAGCCTGACCTATAGCAAACTCTTTTCCTTCCCTTTTATTTTATCAACCCGGTCAACGAACACAAGCACCTCTGCCACCACCTCGTAAAGCTCCGGCGGTATGGCGTCGCCGATTTCAAGCTTTGATAAAGTTCCTGCCAACTTTTCATCCTTATGGAGCGGCACGTTTTCCTCTACTGCACGCTCGATTATCTTTTCTGCCACATAGCCGCGACCGGATGCCACAATCTTCGGCGCTTCCTCTGACGGCTCATATTCCAGTGCAACCGCAATTTTACTTTTTTGCTCCTCCAAAGGCAGTACCTCCCTTCACTGCTATAAGGATAAAATTCCTTTCAGAAAGCTTTGTCTGTGAATCGGACACGGTCCGTCCTTTCGCAGCTTTTCCATATGCTCTGCGGAGCCGTAGCCCTTATTTCCGGCAAAACCATAACCCGGATATACCTTGTCGAGCTCCACCATCATCCGGTCACGTGTTACCTTCGCCACCACGCTTGCTGCAGCAATGGACAAACACTTCGCGTCTCCCTTTATAATCGGCACCTGAAGGATGCGTTCTTTCTTTTCCGGAAACAGCTCCTGTACTCCCGGAATGGTAACGGCATCGTTAAGAAGTACATCCGGTGCGCCGCAGACCTGCGCCATCTTTGTGATTGCTTCCTGCATGGCACGGTAGGTTGCCTGCAAAATATTAATCTCATCAATCACCGTATGGGACACACAGCCAACACCATAGGCTACCGCCTGATCTAATATTTCCGGAAACAGCTCCTCCCGTTTTTTTTCGGAAAGCTGCTTCGAGTCGTTTAAATATAAAATCCGACAATCCTTTGGCAGCACGACACACGCTGCCACGACCGGTCCTGCAAGCGGTCCTCTGCCTACCTCATCAATTCCACAGACCACACGATAATCCGCATATTCCCGCTCATAGGAAAGCATTCCGTCTACTCTGGCGTATTCTGCCAGAAGCTTCTCCTTTTTCTTACGCGCCTGTTCTATCAGCCTGTGCACGCCGCTTCTGGTATCCTCCGCATAGAGCGCAATCACCGTTTCCAGTTCTTCCGGTGCGGCAGTTGCAAGCGCATTCTTTATCACATCCATCTTTTCTGCCATAAGCAGCTCCTCTTCCTGTTATTTTTCCATGCATCTGCTGACAATCCCCCCGGTTTTACTACTACTCCTC